>NZ_JBHWUU010000052.1:27772-69081 GCF_042737375.1 Streptomyces sp. NPDC060000 | reverse complement strand
GAACGGCCTTGTACGGCAGGGGTGTTGGATCCCGGCCAAGGCAGGCGGAGTACGGGACACGGCGGCCCCGACTGCGGAAGAGTGGGGAGACGCGGTGCGAGGGAGCCCCGACCGACGGGACAGAGGGGACGACGATGCTGACGACTCCCGTGAGCGAGAGGCGACTGGACATCCTGGAGTGGCTGAAGGAGCCGGCCCGGCACTTCCCGCCGCAACGGCACGGCGACCTCGTCGAGGACGGCGTCACGGCGGACGGCGTCGCGGTGAAACTGGGCGTGCGCCGCCAGGTGGCGAGCACCCACCTCACCCTGCTGGCGGGCGTCGGCCTGCTGCGCGCCAAGCGGATCGGGCGCCGCACCTACTACCGGCGCGACGAGATGCGCATCGCCGAAGTGGCGCGGATGTTCGAGAAGGGGTGGTAGGGGACTTCGGCGAGGGGCGGCAGAGGATGGAGAGATCGCCCCGCGGAAAGCCCCGGCAAAGGACCACGGCCACGACCTGTCCGCTCCGCGCCCGCCTGCGAGGATGGCCGCCTCTTCAAGGAAGGGCGGGCCCATATGGACCGTCGGACGCCTCTCGTCCCTCTCAGGTACATCACTCTCCCCGGGCGCGGCCCCGAAGACGTCGTCGCCGACCCTAGAGGGCGCGTGCTGACCGGGGTGTCGGACGGGCGGATCCTGCGTGTCGACGGTCTGGACGACCCGCCCGCGGCTCGCGTCGAGCACATCGCCGAGATCGGCGGCCGGCCACTCGGCCTCGAACTCCTCCCGGACGGCGACCTGTTGGTCTGCTGCGCCGACGGCGCGCTGCTGCGCGTGGACCCCGACGGCGGCACCGGAAACGTCCGTGTCCTGACCGAGTCGGTGGCGGGGGAGCGGCTGCGCTTCTGCAGCAACGTCGTGGCCCTGCCCGACGGAACCGTCTACTTCACCGTCTCCAGCCAGGTCCATCCCCTGCAGGACTGGATGGGTGACATCGTCGAACACACCGGCACCGGGCGCCTGTTGCGTCTGGAGCCGGGTTCCCGTGAGGCCGAAGTCGTCCTGGAGGGACTCCAGTTCGCCAACGGCCTGGCGCGCAGCGCCGACGGCTCCTTTCTGATCGTCGCCGAGACCGGTGCCCGCCGCCTCACCCGCTACCGGCTCACCGGCCCACGGGCCGGGCAGGCCGAGCCCCTTGTCGAGCACCTGCCGGGCTTTCCGGACAACATGTGGCGCGGCGCGCCGGACGGCCCGGTCTGGGTGGCGCTGGCCGGTCCGCGCGTCCCCCCGCTCGACCTGCTGCACCGAACCGGCCCCGCCGTACGCCGGCGGGCCGCCCGCCTCGCCCGGAACGCGCCGTTCCGCCCGTCGGGCGCCACGGGCGTCCTCGCGATCGACGACGACGGCCGGATCCTCCACCACCTGACCCACCGCCGCTCCGGGTTCCGCATGGTCACCAGCGTCTGCGAGACCGGCGGCCGGCTGGTGCTGGGCAGCCTCTGGGAGCGGGGCATCGCGGTCTGCGAGGCGCCCGTGACCAAGTAAGACGGCGTTAGGCTGGTGCCCGGTCGTGATCACTCCGACGAGGTGGGGTGCTCCCGGCCCGGGCAGGAGACGTACGACATGACAGCTCCGGAGGCGGGAAGCCTGCGTACCGGCGCCGCGCGCAGGACCACCGGGACGGGCCGGCTCCCGGTGGTCGCCGTCGTGGCCGTCGGCGGCGGCATCGGTGCCGTGGCCCGTTACGCGGCCTCCCTGTGGTGGCCCACGCAGGCCGGCGGATTCCCCTGGACGACGTTCTGGGTGAACGTCGTCGGCTGCGCGGTGATCGGTGTCTTCCTGGTGCTGATCACCGAGGCGGTGACCGTCCACCGGCTCGTACGGCCCTTCTTCGGCACCGGTGTGCTGGGCGGCTTCACCACGTTCTCCACCTACGCCGTCGACATCCGGCAGCTCTTCGGCCAGGGCCGTCCCGGCACGGCCCTGGCCTACCTCGCCGCGACCCTGTCCGCGGCGCTCCTCATGGTGTGGCTGGCGGCCACGGCGACCCGACGCGTTCTTCTGTGGAGGCAGCGATGACCAGGCTGACCGGCAGTGCTCTGCGGCTGACCGTCTTCGTCGGCGAGAACGACACCTGGCACCGCAAGCCCCTCTACACGGAGATCGTGCACCGCGCCCACGCGGCCGGTCTCGCGGGCGCCAGCGTCTTCCGGGGCATCGAGGGCTTCGGCGCCTCCTCGCTGATCCACACCTCCCGGCTGCTCTCGCTGAGCGAGGACCTGCCGGTCGCGATCGTCGTCGTGGACACCGAGGAGCGGGTGCGGGCCTTCCTGCCCGAGCTCGACGAGCTGGTCTCGGAGGGCATGGTGACCCTCGATCCCTGTGAGGTGATCCGGTACGTGGGCCGGGGCGGAAACCGGGCCGGGGGCCGGGGTGAGCACCGGACCGCGAACCGGACGGCGAACCAGATGAGGAAGCAGACGACGAACCGGAGGAACGAGGCGGAGAACGAGGCGGAGAATCTGGGCGATTCGGACACGAAGGGTAAGAAGTCGTTGTGAACTGGCTGGTGGTCGCCGTCGGCGGCATGATCGGCGCCCCGCTCCGCTATCTGACCGACCGCGCGGTGCAGTCCCGTCACGACTCGCTCTTCCCTTGGGGCACCTTCGTCGTCAACCTCACCGGCTGCCTGATCCTCGGTACCCTGACGGGCGCCACCGTCGTCGGCCCCGACCTGCGGTTGTTCCTGGGGACAGGCCTCTGTGGAGCGCTGACGACCTACTCGACGTTCTCGTACGAGACACTACGGCTGACCGAGACCGGTGCAGGCCTCTACGCCGCCGCGAACGCCGTGGCGAGCGTGGTGCTGGGTCTCGGCGCCGCGTCCGCCGGTCTCGCGATGGGTCGGTGGGCGTGGTCGTAGGCGGTCCGGCCGGCTTCGAGGCTGGTAGGACTGTGCATGACACCGGAACGTCTACAACGCTGTCGACACATTCGTCTTCTCAGAACTGGATTCCATGAGCGCCATCTCCGTCGGCCAAGCCGTCGTCCTCGGAGCCGTCGAGGGAGTGACCGAGTTCCTCCCCGTCTCCTCCACCGGCCATCTGAAGATCACCGAGGGCCTGATGGGCATCCCGGTCGACGACGACGCCGTCGTCGGGTTCTCGGCCGTCATCCAGGTCGGGGCGATCGCCGCCGTGCTCGTGTACTTCCGCAAGGACATCGTGCGGATCGTCTCGGCCTGGTTCCGGGGTCTGCGCAGCCGTGAGGAGCGTCACCACCACGACTACAAGTTCGCCTGGTGGGTGATCTACGCGACCATCCCGATCGTCGTCGTCGGCCTGGCCGCCAAACCGCTCATCGAGGGGCCGCTGGCCTCGCTGTGGGTGGTCGCGGGGTCGCTGATCGTCGGCAGCGGCGTGATGTGGGCGGCGGACCAGATGGGCCGCCACAAGCGCGGCGAGGACGACACCTCGTTCAAGGACGCGATGCTGGTCGGCAGCTCGCAGATCCTCGCGCTGCTCTTCCCCGGCTTCTCCCGTTCCGGCGCCACCATGTCCACCGCGCTCATGCTCGACCTGGACCGGGTGGCCGCCACCCGGCTGTCGTTCTTTCTCGGCATCCCCGCCCTGACCGGCGCGGGAATCTACGAGCTGAAGGACGCGCTGGGCACGGGTGCGGGCGCGGCGCCCCTGGTGGTGGGCACGGCCGTGTCCTTCGTCGTCGCCTACGCCTCCATCGCCTGGCTGCTGAAGTTCGTCGCCAAGCACTCCTTCAACGCGTTCGTCATCTACCGGCTCGTCGTCGGCGTGGCACTGTTCGGGCTGCTGGCCGCCGGCGTCCTCGACAGCTGACCACAACCCGGCAGAGTGCCATGTGAATCCCCTCAGGGGGCGGGAAGTCGTCTTTCAGGCTTCCCGCCCCCTGAATTCTTTGTTTCAGGGCGAGCCTTGACAGCGGCGGGCGGACACCCGGAGTATCACTCCCGTGAACCTGTCAGACAGCCAGACAGGTGGTGCGGGGCCGCGGCGTATCAGCGCCATGGAAGCGGTACTCACCCACCTCCGCGGTGCCATCGAACGCGGCCGGTACGCCATCGGCGACAAGCTCCCCTCCGAGGCGGAGCTCTGCCGCACCCTCGAGGTCTCCCGGCCCGTCCTGCGGGAGGCGCTGCGCGCCCTCCAGACGATGGGCCTGACCGTCGCCAAGACGGGCAAGGGCACCTTTGTGATCGCGAACACCGTGGAGGACCCCACCTTCGGCGACTACGCGGCCAGTGACCTGCTCGAGGTGCGCCGGCACGTCGAGATCCCGGTCGCCGGGTACGCGGCCCTGCGCCGCACCCCGGAGAACCTGGACCACCTGGCCCATCTGCTCGACCGCATGGAGCGGGAGACGGACACCACCGCGTGGGTCGCGATGGACACCCTGTTCCACCTGGCCGTCGCCGAGGCCGCCCAGAACCCGGTGTTCCGCCGGGTCATCGAGGAGATCCGGGACGCACTGGCGCGTCAGTCGGCCTTCCTCAACGAGCTGGGCGGACGGCGCGAGCAGTCCAACCGCGAGCACCGGGCGATCGTCGAGGCACTGATCGACGGTTCGGAGCCCGACGCGGTGGAGGCCATGAGCCACCACCTCGACCGCGTCGAGACCACCCTCACCGACATCGTGCGCGCCCCGCGCACGGACACTCCCCTGGAAGGCGGACCCGCGGCGTGAGCGACCAGCACCTCAAAGACGAGACGCGCCCCTCGACCCGTCACGTCGACGCCGGAGACGAGGGCTACAGCAAGTCGCTGAAGTCCCGCCACGTCAACATGATCGCCATCGGCGGCGCCATCGGCACCGGGCTCTTCCTCGGCGCGGGCGGCCGGCTCGCCGACGCCGGACCCTCCCTCTTCATCGCCTACGCGGTCTGCGGAGTCTTCGCCTTCCTCGTGGTGCGCGCCCTCGGCGAACTCGTCCTGTACCGCCCGTCCTCCGGTGCCTTCGTGTCCTACGCACGCGAGTTCATGGGCGAGAAGGGCGCGTACACGGCCGGCTGGATGTACTTCCTGAACTGGGCCACCACCGGCATCGCCGACATCACCGCGGTGGCCACCTACACCCACTACTGGGGCATGTTCTCCGACATACCCCAGTGGGTGATCGCGCTCATCGCCCTGGCCGTGGTACTCACCGTGAACCTGATCTCGGTGAAGATCTTCGGCGAACTGGAGTTCTGGTTCGCCATCGTCAAGGTCAGCGCCCTGGTGATCTTCATGTGTATCGGCATCTTCCTGCTGGTCACCCAGCACCCGGTGGACGGCGCCACCCCCGGCCCGTCCCTCATCACCGACAACGGCGGCATCTTCCCGAGCGGCCTGCTGCCCATGCTGCTGATCATCCAGGGCGTCGTCTTCGCCTACGCCTCCGTCGAACTGGTCGGCGTCGCCGCCGGTGAGACCGAGAACCCCGAGAAGATCATGCCGAAGGCGATCAACTCGATCATGTGGCGCGTGGGTCTGTTCTACGTCGGCTCCGTGGTCCTGCTGTCGATGCTGCTGCCGTGGAACAAGTACACGTCCGGCGAGAGCCCCTTCGTGACGGTCCTCTCCAACATCGGCATCCCGGCGGCGGGTGGGGTGATGAACCTCGTCGTCCTCACCGCGGCCATGTCCTCGCTCAACTCCGGCCTGTACTCCACCGGCCGCATCCTGCGCTCCATGGCGATGTCCGGCTCCGCCCCCAGGTTCACCGGCGTGATGAGCCGCAGCCAGGTCCCGTACGGCGGCATTCTGCTCACCAGCGGTATCTGTGTCCTGGGTGTCGGTCTGAACTTCGTGGTCCCGGCGGACGCCTTCGAGATCGTCCTGAACTTCGCGGCGATCGGCATCCTCTCCACCTGGGGCATGATCATGGTCTGTCACCTCCTCTTCTGGCAGAAGACCCAGAAGGGCGAGCTGACCCGCCCGGACTACCGGCTGCCGGGCTCTCCCTGGACCGAACTCGTGACACTGTTCTTCCTCGTCTCGGTCCTGATCCTCATGTACGCCGACGGCGGCGCCGGACGCACCACCGTGCTGTGCCTGCCGCTGATCGTCGCGGCGCTGGTCGCCGGGTGGTACGCCATCCGCCGCAACCGCGCACGCACCTCGTCCAGGGCCGACGCGTGACCCCGTCACCGGCCGCCGACCACCCACCAGTGATGCAGGCAGTGATGTACAGCAGTTCCCTCGCCGACGCCCCCGCGATCCGCGAACCCCTCCACGCGCCCGTCGCCCACCTCGTCCGCGGCGGGGTGACCGAGGGCATCCACTACGGCTCCGTCGTCGTCCTCGGCGCGGGCGGTGAGACCGAGCTCCAGCTCGGCGACATCGAGGCCGCCTGCTACCCGCGCTCGGCGCTCAAGCCCGTCCAGGCCGTCGCCATGGTCCGGGCCGGGCTGCCGCTCGACGGCGAGCTGCTCTCGCTCGCCGCCGCCAGCCACTCCGGCGAGGAACGCCACCTCGCCGGGACCCGGCGGATCCTCGAGTCGGCTGGGCTCACGGAGGACGACCTGCGCAACGTCACGGACCTGCCGTACGACCCGGTGGTCCGCGACGGGTGGATACGCGAGGGCCGCGCGCCGTCCCGCCTCGCCCAGAACTGTTCCGGCAAGCACGCGGCCATGCTCCACACCTGCAAGCTCAACGGCTGGTCCCTCGACGACTACCTCGATCCGGCGCACCCGCTCCAGCAGGCGATCGCCGAGATCGTCGAGGACCTCACCGGCCAGCGGATCGCACGAATCACCGTCGACGGGTGCGGCGCCCCCCTGTTCTCCGTCTCGCTGCACGGCCTCGCCCGGGCCGCCGCCCGCATCACCACCTCCGCGCCCGGCACCCCCGAGGCGCGGGTGGCCGACGCGATGCGCGAGCACCCCGAGATGGCCTCAGGCTCCGGCCGGGACGTGGCCGCCCTGATGCGGGCCGTCCCCGGCCTGCTGGCCAAGGACGGCTTCGAGGGCGTCGAGGTGGCCGCGCTCCCGGACGGCCGGGCCGTCGCCGTCAAGATCTCCGACGGCGCGAACCGCGCCCGCGTCCCGGTCACCGCGGCGGCGCTCGTCCGAGCCGGTGTCGACCCCGCGCTCCTCACCGAGTTCGCGGGCGAAGCCCTCCTCGGCGGCGGCGAACCGGTCGGCTGTGTCCGCCCGGCTCGCGCGCTGGACCCGATCACGGTGCGGGCCTGCGCCTGACGGCTCCGGCCGCCGGTGCCGTTTCGCTCGGGCGGCCGCCCTGCCGCCGGAGCCGGGCAGCGGCGGCACGCCGGCCGCGGTGAGACGCGGCCACGGCCGCTGTGCCGGGTCCGGTGCGGCGCGGCCCGTCGGGCGGGGCGCCGTCCCCATGTGCGGGGGGCGGGGTCGCGCCTGACGGGCGGACGATCTCCGTGCGAGTCGGCCGGCCGGTCTCCGCGCCCGTCGGGCGGCCGGTGCTCGTGCCCGGCCGACGAGCGGGGCGTCGTGCCGCCGCCCGCCGTGCCACCCCGTGGAACAACCTGTCGCGAACCGCGAGCCGCGAGCCGCGAACCGCGAAGGCGAACCCCGAGCCGCGAGTCGGCCAAGGCCCGGCCGTAGGTCGCGTGCCGCACGGCCTTCCGCCGTGCGGCCCCGTACGGCCGAGCCCTCGCGGCCGGCCCCTGAACCGCTGTCCCGGTCACCACCGGGCCGGCGCCCGACCGGCTCGGGCGGACATGACCCCGTACCGCCCGAGCCGGCCGTCCTTCCTTCATCGCCCTCACCCCGCCCCGCCCTCCAGAAAGAGGCCGCACCCTCATGACCGCCGCCGTCACCCGCAGCGAACACGATCTGCTCGGGGACCGGGACGTTCCCGCCGACGCGTACTGGGGTGTCCACACCCTGCGCGCGACGGAGAACTTCCCTATCACCGGGACGCCGATCTCCGCCTACCCCCACCTCATCGACGCCCTCGCCGCCGTCAAGGAGGCCGCCGCCCTCGCCAACGAGGAGCTCGGTCTGCTGGCGTCGGCCAAGGCGGCCGCCATCGTCGCCGCCTGCCGTGAGATCCGCGCGGGCAAGCTGCACGACCAGTTCGTCGTCGACGTCGTGCAGGGCGGCGCGGGCACCTCGACCAACATGAACGCCAACGAGGTCATCGCCAACCGGGCGCTGGAGCTGCTCGGGCACCGGAAGGGGGAGTATCAGCACCTGCATCCCAACGAGGACGTCAACCTCGGACAGTCGACCAATGACGTCTACCCGACCGCCGTCAAGATAGCGACGGTCTTCGCGGTGCGTGGACTGCTCAGGGCGATGTCGGTACTGCAGGACGCCTTCGCCCGTAAGGCCGTCGAGTTCCGCAATGTGCTCAAGATGGGCCGTACACAGTTGCAGGACGCGGTCCCCATGACACTCGGTCAAGAGTTCTCGGCCTATGCCGTCATGATTGACGAGGACCGCAACCGTCTTGACGAGGCAGTCCAGTTGATCCATGAGATCAACTTGGGGGCCACGGCCATCGGGACCGGCCTCAACGCCCCCGTCGGCTACGCCGAGGCCGCCCGCCGCCATCTCGCCGAGATCACCGGCCTGCCGCTCGTCACCGCCGCCAACCTCGTCGAGGCCACCCAGGACTGCGGCGCGTTCGTCCAGATGTCCGGCGTGCTGAAGCGGGTCGCGGTGAAGCTCTCCAAGAGCTGCAACGACCTCCGGCTGCTGTCCTCCGGGCCGCGCGCCGGTCTCGGTGAGATCAACCTGCCGCCGGTGCAGGCCGGTTCGTCCATCATGCCGGGCAAGGTCAACCCGGTGATCCCCGAGGTCGTCAACCAGGTCGCCTTCGAGGTGATCGGCAACGACGTCACCATCACCATGGCCGCCGAGGCCGGACAGCTCCAGCTCAACGCCTTCGAGCCGATCATCCTGCACTCCCTGTCGGAGTCCATCACCCATCTGCGCGCCGCCTGCCTGACCCTCGCCGAGCGCTGTGTGGACGGCATCACCGCGAACACCGAGGCGCTGCGGGCGAGCGTCGAGAACTCCATCGGTCTGGTCACCGCCCTCAATCCGCACATCGGGTACACGGCCGCGACCGACATCGCCAAGGAGGCGCTCCGCACCGGCCGAGGCGTCGCCGAACTCGTCCTGGAGAAGGGCCTGTTGCCCGCCGAGCGGCTCGCCGACCTGCTGCGCCCCGAGGTCCTGGCGGGCAGCGGGACACCCCTCGTCTGACACCCCCCAGCTGCGACCACGCGCCAGGACCGGTGCGGAGGCACAATAGTGATCATGACAACGACGTCGTCCCGCGCCTTCCAGCCGGTCCTGGAACGCATCGCCGAGGAGATGGAGCGCACCCCGGGCCGGGGCCGCCCCGCCGACTACATCCCGGCGCTCGCGGCCCGCGACCCGCGCAGTTTCGGCATGGCCGTCGCGGAGCCGGACGGCACGGTGTACGGCGTGGGGGACTGGCGGGTGCCGTTCTCCACGCAGTCCCTCACCAAGGTCTTCACCCTCGCCCTCGACCTGGCCCGCGAGGGTGACGAACTCTGGGAGCACGTGGGCCGCGAACCCTCGGGAAACCCCTTCAACTCCCTGATCCAGCTGGAGTACGAGAACGGCATCCCGCGCAATCCGTTCATCAACGCGGGCGCGCTGGTCGTCACCGACCGCCTCCAGACCCGTACGGGCGACGCGGCGGGCGAACTCCTCACGTTCCTGCGTGCGGAGAGCGGCAACACCGCGCTCGGCTTCGACGAGGAGGTCGCCGCCTCCGAATCCATGCACGGCGACCGCAACGCCGCCCTCGCCCACTTCATGGCGTCCTACGGCAACATCGACAACGCCGTGCCGGTCCTCCTCGACCAGTACTTCCGGCAGTGCTCCCTCACCGCCTCCTGCGCCGACCTCGCCCTGGCCACCGGCTTCCTCGCCCGGCACGGCGTCCGCGCCGACGGCACCCGGCTGCTCACCGGCAGCCAGGCCAAGCAGGTCAACGCGGTGATGCTGACCTGCGGTACCTACGACGCGGCCGGTGAATTCGCCTACCGGGTCGGGCTGCCCGGCAAGAGCGGCGTGGGCGGCGGCATCATCGCCGTCGTACCGGGCCGCTGCACGCTCTGCGTGTGGAGCCCGGGCCTGGACGAACGAGGCAACTCGGTGGCGGGAGTGGCCGCGCTGGACCGGTTCACGACCCTGACCGGCCTGTCGGTTTTCTGAGGCCGTTCCGAACCCGTCCTCGTCTGGCCGAGCCCGTCCGAGCCCGTCCGAGCCCGTCCGAACCGTTTCCGCGCCCGCTCGGAGCGCGTGGTTCACTCCGGCCGGGCCAGGAACTCCGTCAGCAGGGGAAGCAGCAGGTTCGTGCGCCGCGTCAGCGCCATGTGCGTGGTGGCCGGGAGGACCGCCCGCTCGGCCCGGGGGATGAGCAGGTGAATCTCACGTGCCGGTCACACACACGCCGCCGCCCCGAAGGCGCGACGTCGCTCCGCGGCCACCCGGGATGGACACCATGACGGAGTGTTGGCCAAGGCTTTCCCCATCGATCTCCGTCGCTGCCAGGTCCTCGGCCTGGCCGGTACGGCCTGTCTCGCGCTCGGCGGTGAGACGGCCGGCGCGCTGCCCGCCCGGGAGCTCCTGGCCCCGTCCTCGGCGCACGCCGTGCTCGGCCTGGTCGGTGTGTACTTCGGGCTGGTGCTGCTGACCGCGGCCTGGGTCCTCCTGGGCACACTGGTGCGCGGCGCCGATCCGCCGACCCCGCGCGCCCTCGTCCTGGTCCTCGCGGTCTGGGCGGCGCCGCTGCTGATCGCGCCGCCGCTGTTCAGCCGCGACGTGTACAGCTACCTGGCCCAGGGCGCCATGGTGGAAGCGCACCTCGACGTGTACGCGCACGGTCCGGCCCGGCTGGGCGGTCCGCTCGCCGACGAGGTCGCACCGCTGTGGCGGAACACCGGAGCCCCGTACGGCCCGGTCTTCCTCGCCGTCGCCGCCGCCCTGTCGGGACTGACCAGGGGCGCCCTTTCCGCCGGGCTTCTCGGGATGCGGTGCGTCGCGCTGGCGGGAGTGGCGCTGATGACGGCCGCCCTGCCCCGCCTCGCCCGGCACAGCGGAGCCGACCCGGCCGCCGCGCTCTGGCTGGGCGTGCTCAATCCGCTGGTGCTGCTGCACCTGGTGGCAGGCGCCCACAACGACGCGATCATGCTGGGTCTGCTCGGCGTCGGTCTGGTCGCCGCGCTCGGCCGGCGCCCGGTGCTCGGGGCCGTCCTGATCACCCTGGCCGCCCTGGTCAAGGCGCCCGCCGCGCTGGGTCTCGTCGCCGTCGTGGTGCTGCAACTGCGCCCGGGCGGGCGCCCGGTCCGCACCCTGCCGGCGACGGGGGCCGCGTCCGCCGCCACCACGGTCGTGGCGACCGCCGTCGCGGGCACCGGGTACGGCTGGATAGCGGCCCTGGGCACACCCGTCTCCGCGCACAACTGGGCGCTCACCAGTCTGCTGGGCCGTGCCACCCGCGCGCTCCTGGAGGGCCTGGGCAGCGATCTGGCGCCCTTGGCGGTGCCCGTCTGGCACGTTCTGGGGCTGGCGGCCACGGCCGTCGTCCTCGTCGTCATCTGGTGGCGGCTGCGCCCGCGCCCGGTGTACGCGCTCGGCCTGAGTCTCGCCACGGTGGCCGCGTTCGGCCCGGCGATCCGCCCCTGGTACGCGCTGTGGGGCCTGTTCCTGATCGCCGCTGCGGCCCCCGACACCCTGATCCGTCACCGGACGGCTGCCGTGGCGGGCGTCCTCGGCCTCGCCGTCCTGCCCGACGGGGGCCCCGCCGACACGGGCCGCCTGCTCCTGGCCGTCTCCGGCGGAGCGCTCGCCCTGGTGGTCCTGTGGCAGGCGCGTCTCGCCGCCCGGACGCCGGGCGTCCTGGGACGTACGGCATGAGCCCGGCGGAGATCCGGGGAGTGCGACCGCCCCGCACCGACCGGGGCCGCCTCCTGCTGCTTCTCGCGCTCGCCGCCGCCGTCACCGCCTTCACCGTGACGGTGCCCCTGCTGCGCGACTGGTTCGATCTGCGCGTCTACTACGGCACCGTCAACAGCTGGATCCACGACGGCGGCCGCGTCTACGACTACCGGGTGCCGGGCACGCCGTACGGCTTCACCTACCCTCCGTTCGCGGCCGTCCTCATGCTGCCGATGGCGCTGGTCGGGCTGCGCACCGCGATCGTGACCGCCCTGCTGCTCAACCTGGCGGCGCTGGCCGTCGTGGTGCGGGTGTGGGTCGGGCCCCGGTGGCGGCGGTACGGCTGGTACGGCGTCGGACTCGCCGCCTGCGCCCTCGCACTGTTCGAACCGCTGCGGGACACCTTCAGTTTCGGCCAGGTCAACCTGCTGCTGCTCGCCCTGGTGCTGATGGACGCCCGGCCGACGGCCACCGGGCGGCCCCGCTGGGCCGGGGTGGGCATCGGCCTGGCGGCGGCGGTCAAGCTCACTCCGGCGCTGTTCATCGGCCTGTTGCTGGTCACCCGCCGGTGGCGGGCGGCTGCCGTGGCCACGGGCGTGGCGGCCGCCGCCACGGCGCTCGCGGCCCTGGTCGCGCCGGACGCCTCACGCTTCTACTGGACGCGGGCGCTGTGGGACACCAACCGCGTGGGCCGGCTCGACTACGTCTCGAACCAGTCGCTCCAGGGTGTCCTGGCGCGGCTGGGCGTGGAGAGCCGGGCGGTCTGGGCGGTGCTGGTTCTGCTGGCGCTGTGCGGGTGGGCGTGGCGGGTCCGGCGGGCGGAGGCCGTGGGGGACCGGCAGGCGGCCTTCGCGCTCACCGGTCTCACCGCCTGTCTGGTCAGCCCCGTGACGTGGGTGCACCACCTGGTCTGGCTGCTGCCGTCCTTCGCGGTGCTGATCCGCGCGGGGCGCCCACGCGTCGCGGGCGCCCTGTACGCGGTGCTGTGCACCAGTGTGGTGTGGCTGTGGTTCGACGACGCGTCCGGCGTCGACGGCTTCCTCGGCAGCAACACCTACACCTGGATCACGCTCGGCCTGCTGGTGTGGCTGCCCGTCGGTCACTTCCCCGAGGGGCGGCGGCCGACGAGCCGCAGCACGAGTGCCACGGCGGTTCCGCCCAGTGCGGCGGCGCCCGCGATCAGCGCCGCCTCCGCCCAGCCGGGAGCGTCGTCGGCCGCTGCGGCGACGGCGGCCACGGGGGTCGCGACCACCGGGGTCGCGGCCACCGATGTCGCGGCGGAGGCGCTCGCCACGGAGGCGCTCGCGACCGGCGCGCCCATGACGGGCGCGGGCACGGTCGTGACCGGCGCGGGTACGGTCGCGGCGGGTGCCGGCACGGACTCCGGCTCCGGGCCCGGCCGGGGGCCCGGCCACGGACGCGGGCGGGCCCGCAAGGCGTCCAGGGAGCCCACCGGATCGACCCGTCCGGCGGCGGCGAACCCCCAGTCGAGCAGCTCGCGCGCCTCTTCGTAGACGGCGAACCCGCCGCCGGCCTGCGGGTTCATCACCGTCACGACGAGGGTGCGCCCGCCGTGGCGGGCGGCGGCGACCAGGGTGTTGCCGGCGTTGCTGGTGTAGCCGTTCTTGATGCCGATCAGCCCCGGATACGGCTCGACGCCGTCCGCCCCGGTCAGCAGCCGGTTGGTGTTGGCGATCCCGTACGACCCGTCGCCGTCGCCGTCCCCGTCCGCCGGGAAACGTGCCTCCGCGGTGGCGCAGTACCGCGCGAAGTCCGGGTTGCGCAGCCCCGCACGCCCGAACACCGCCAGGTCGTACGCCGACGACACCTGGCCGGGAGTGTCGTATCCGTCGGGCGACAGCACATGCGTGTCCAGGGCGCCCAGCGAACGCGCCTTGGCCTGCATCATGGTGGCCGTGGTGTGCCAGCCGCCGTTGAGGGCCGCCAGCACGTGCACGGCGTCGTTGCCCGAGTTGAGGAAGACTCCGCGCCACAGGTCGGCGACCTCGTACGTGTGTCCCTCGGCGACGCCGACGAGGCTGCTGCCGGGCCCGATGCCCATCAGTTCCTCCTCGCTCACCCGGTGCCTGACCTCGCCGGGCAGGACCGGCAGCACGGTGAGGGCGAACAGGGTTTTGAGGGTGCTGGCGGGCGGCAGCCTGCGGTGCGCGTCGGACGCGGCGAGGACCGCACCGGAGTTCGCGTCGGCGACCAGCCAGGACAGTGCCGAGACATCGGGGAGTTCGGGGACGCCGCGGTGGGGCCTGACCTGCGTTCCTGAGCGGTACAACTGGGACGGCAAGGGCGCCGCCACCCGTGGCCGGCCGGGTCCGCCGGGTCCGCCGGGTGCTGCGGGGTCGGCGTCGGCCGGGGCGGCGGCCGCGGTGGGGCCGAGGGCGAGGACGCCCGCCACACAGAACGCGCAGGCCGTTGCGGTGGCCCGGGAAGAGAATCCGATCGTCATACGATCAACGTAGGAACGAACCGGGCGTTCCCCGCGCTGCCCGTGCCGGACGAGGGCGCGTGAGTACCCGGATGCCGCACGTTCCGTCCTATGCGGCGGGCAGCGTCGGCTGGATGCGGCGCAGGAAGGCCGCGTTGTCCGGGGTGGCGCGCATCCGCTCCAGGAGCGTCTCCAGGTTCGCCTGGCCGTCCCGGGGCTGAAGCGCCCGGCGCAGACCGCGTACGGCCGTCAACTCGCCCGGGGAGTAGAGGAGTTCCTCGCGCCGGGTGCCGGAGCCGTTGAGGTCGACGGCCGGGAAGACCCGACGGGAGGCCGGTTCGCGGTCGAGGCGGAGCTCCATGTTGCCGGTGCTCTTCAGTTCCTCGAAGTAGAAGTCGTCGGCGCGGGAGCCGGTTTCGACCAGGGCGGTGGCGAGGATGGTGAGCGATCCGCCCTCCTCGGCCGCCCGCGCGGCGCCGAAGAACCGCTTGGGGCCGATCAGCGCGGTCGCGTCGACACCGCCGCTGAGGGTGCGGCCCCCGGCGGCGGCAGCGTTGTTGTGCGCCCGGCACAGCCGGGTCAGCGAGTCGAGGAGGATCACGACGTCCTCGCCCGCCTCGACGAGCCGCTTGGCCCGCTCGATGACGAGCTCGGCGAGGGCGATGTGCTGTTTGGGCGCTCGGTCGAACGTCGAGGCGTACACCTCGCCGCGCACGGAGCGCCGCATGTCGGTGACCTCCTCGGGCCGCTCGTCGAGCAGGACGACCATCAGCCGCGCCCCGGGGTGGTTGCCGGCGACGGCGGCGGCGATCTGCTGGAGCAGCACGGTCTTGCCCGTCTTCGGCGGCGCGACGATCAGTCCGCGCTGGCCCTTGCCGACCGGCGCGACGAGATCCACGACCCGTCCGGCGAGGCCGGCCGCCGGGTGTTCGAAGCGGAGCCGCTCGTGTGGGTGAAGGGGCGTGAGGTCGCGGAAGTGACGGCGGGTGCGCAGTTCGTCGGGGGCGCGGCCGTTGACGCGCGCGATCTCGGTCAGGGCGCGCTGGGTGCCGCGCACCCCTTCGACGAGGTCGCCCCTGCGCAGCTGGTGACGGCGGACCAGCGCGGCCGGGACCTGGAGGTCGGCGGGCGTGGCCAGGCAGTCCGCGGGGCGCAGCTGCCCCTTTCCGCTCGCGTCGATGTCGAGGACACCGGCGGCGACCCGGGCCGCGGGCTGCTGCTGTAGCGGGGGGTGTTCGAGAGTGGTGGTCATGGTGGTCGGTCCTTTCACGGACGGAAGGCATGGGGCATGCGAAGAATGGGGGGAGCAGCCGCGAAGGGAGGGCGCATGGCGCACCTCGGGCGGCGGGAACAGCACCTCGGCCACGGCGGAGTCGACCGTCGGTGAGGTGGTGCGGGAAAACCGCTGCACCGGCCGGAAACGGCGGATGACGCGGCGAACTGAAGGGAAATGGCACCGGCGCCCAGACGGGGCGTACACAAGTGCTACCGGCAATGTAGCACACCGATCGGCTCCGACGCCGTCAGCGCGCTCATGGCGGGGTTTGTTCCCGCCGGTGCCGCGTACGGCCTCACCCCTCCGGAAGGCTTCGCGGAGGTGCCGCGCCTGGTGTGGCGGGCCCGCGGTCCGTCGCCGCCGCGTACCAGTCGAGTTGATGTGCGGCTGCGCGTCCCTGCCGGGCGCGCTCGTCACCCTGCCGGTGGAGCGCGGGAACACCGCGGCGCAGGCGCTGGGGACACAGGTGCGGACGGCGTCGGCCCAGCCGCCGGACAGTCGGCCCGACGGGAGACGCCGGGTGAGGATTCCGTTCTCTTCCGGGTTTCATCCCAGATGTCCCCAGAGAGTAACGATCCGTGACGGCAGGGAACTTGACCGCTATTTCTGCATTACCTTCACGTCATGTCCACGCCGCCTCAGCCTCCGCAGCAGCCGGACCAGCCGGACCAGCCGTCCGGGGCGCCGGCCCAGCCGAGCGCGTATCCCTACCCGAATCCGCAGTCGCCGGCCGCCGGCGGGCCGTTGGGCTTCCCGCCGGCGGCACCCGCGACCCAAGCCGGTCAGCAGAACGTCTATGCCCAGCCCACCCTGGTCGGGCAGCCCGCTCAGCCCCAGCCGGTCAACCCGTACCTCCAGCAGGCTCCCTACCCCGTGGTCGGCCCGCCGCAGGGAAGCGGCGGTGGCGGCGCGGGGAAGGCCGTCCTGTGGGCCGTCGTGGGCGCGGTCGTGGCGTCCGCCGCCTGGGCGGCCGGCGTCTTCCTGATCGGCGCCGCGGACGATCCGGACCTGCGCGGATATACGGCACCGTCGAACCTGTGCACCTCCACGGACTACTCGTCCTTCAAGGAGGAGTACCCGGACAGCGACGGCTCCCCGACCCACAACAGTCTCCAGGACGACGCCCTCGACGAGAGCCTGTGCAGCCTCAGCCTGAAGAAGACCGGTTCGAGCTACGCGGACGCCTATCTCTCCACCCAGGTCGACCTGCACAGGAAGGCCGACCCGGGACCGGAGTTCACCGCCGGCTGGAAGAACTACGCCGACAGTCACTCGGGTTATGACGTGCAGACCGTCACCGGCATCGGCGACGAGGCCTACCTGGTCAGCGACGACACCACGTCCGGTTCGACGAGCGGCTCGCTGTACGCGACGCTCGCCGTGCGCGACGGCTGGGTGACGTACACGATGAGTTACAGCGCCTACTACTCCTCGTACGACAGCGACAAGGACCCGCCGACGCTCGAAGAGGTCACGGGCTATCTGAAGACCGACACCAGGACCGCCCTGGAGGACCTCAGGGGCTGAGGCCCGGCAGGGCCGGGGCGGCACGGCACGGAAGCCGGCGCCCGGGGGTTCGCCTCAGCGGCGGGCCTCCGGCGCGACCGGCGCGGTGGTGATCGCCGATCACCCCGGCGTGTGCCGTGTACCCGCCGTCCACGGTGCTCTCCGCGCCGTTGACGTGCGACGCCTCGTCCGGCAGCGGACGGACGACGAGCGGCGCCACCTCCTCGACGCGGCCGGGTCGCCCCTGGGGCGCGGGAGCTCTCACCCGCACCGTCGCCCGAGGTCAGGAGGCGGAGGCCGACCGTGCCTCCGCCTCCTTCAGGATCTGGTCGAACTGCGCCCCCATGGCCGCCGCGAGAGCCTGGGCGCCCGACAACGGGCGCACCATGACCGTGAGTTGGTCGACGAGCCCGTCCTCGTTCAGATGGATGAAGTCGCAGCCGGTCAGCTCACGCTCGCCCACCCGGGCCGTGAACACCAGCGCGTGGTCACGCCCGTCGCCCCCGTCGAGCTCCCGCTCGTACCGGAAGTCCTCGAAGACCCGCGTCACCCCACGCAGGATCGCCGCGGTGATCGCCTTGCCCGGGTACGGCTTGAACACGACCGGGCTGGTGAACACCACGTCCTCGGCCAGCAGCGCTTCGACGGCGTCGAGATCGCCGGCCTCGACCGCCTCACGGAACGCGCGCATCGGATCACCTCACAGCGTGAGTAGTAAATTTGTTGAGTAGGTGCGGATGAGAATAGTCACCTGCTGTTACGGTGTCCATATGTCCCTCAAGTACGCAGTCCTGGCCGCCCTGCTGGAGGGTGAGGCCTCGGGCTACGAGCTGTCGAAGGTCTTCGACGTCTCCCTCGCGAACTTCTGGCCCGCGACCCCGCAGCAGCTCTACCGCGAACTGGAGCGCCTCGCGGGGGACGGCCTGATCGAGGCGCGGCTGGTGCAGCAGGAACGGCGGCCCAACAAGCGGATGTTCACCCTCACCGAGGCCGGCCGCACGGACCTGAACGCCTTCGCCGCCGCCCCGCCCCGCCGGCCCACCGCCATCCGCGACGAACTCCTCGTCAAGATCCAGGCGATGGACGGCGCGGACCCCGAGGTCACCCGCGAGCTGGTCGAGGAACGCATGACCTGGTCCCGCGCCAAGCTCGACCGCTACCGGCGGGTGCGCGACCGCCTCCTCGACGGGCGCACCGAGGACGCGTACCTGAGCGAGGCCGACCGGATCGGCCCCTATCTGACCCTGATGGCCGGCATCTCCTTCGAGGAGACGAACCTGCGCTGGTGCGAACGCGCCCTGCTGCTCCTGAAGCGGCGGACGGCCGTAGGCTGACGCGGATGTTCAGTCCCGAAGGCCCCACCCTGCGCGAACTCGCCGTCCAGGCACTGTCGTCCGTCGAGCACGGCTACGACCTGCTCGCGCCGAAGTTCGACCACACGCCCTTCCGTACCCCCGACTCCGTCCTGGACGCGGTCGCCTCGGCCCTCGAGGAGTCCGGCCCCTACGAGGACGGCCTCGACCTGTGCTGCGGCACGGGCGCCGGGGTCGAGGTCCTGGCGACGGTGTGCCGGGAGAGCGTGACGGGGGTCGACTTCAGCGCCGGCATGCTGGCGCAGGCACGCGGGCGGGCCCGCCCGGCCGGCCCGCGGGTGTCCTGGGTGCGCGCCGACGCCCGCGCCCTGCCGTTCACCGCCGCCTTCGACCTCGTCGTCAGCTTCGGCGCCTTCGGGCACTTCCTGCCCCGCGAGCTGCCGGGCCTGTTCGCCCAGGTGCGTACCGCGCTGCGGCCGGGCGGATGCTTCGCGTTCCCCGTCCCGGCCCCGCCCGGGCCGTCGTCCCCGGCCTTCTGGATGCTCCTCGGCTTCGACGGCGTGATGCGGGTGCGCAACGCCGTGTGGCGGCCGCCGTTCGTGATGTACTACCGCGCTTTCCGGCTCGGTGAGGTGCGACGCGAACTGGAGCGTGCCGGGTTCCGAGTGGACCTCCGCGCCCTGCCCGAGTTCGGGACGAGGAGCGACGGAAGTCCACGGGTCCGTATGGTCGAGGCGCGCCGGACCGATCGCTACGACGGTCCGGACGGGAGCGGGATCACCCGGCCGCCGGGAGCGTGAACGCGTAGACCAGCGCCTCCCGTCGGGTGTCCACCACCAGGTCGGTGATCTCCAGGGGGCGCGCGTACTGGTCGTGCACGCGCCGGGTGACCAGCATCGACGGGGCGTCGTCGAGATGGGTGATGCAGTCCCGGTGGTGCAGGGTCAGACCGGCCCGGCGCATCCAGACGTAGGCCCGCCGGAGCTCCGGGGAGGCGCTCGTGTCGGCGCGGTCGCGGTACCTGGCCAGTTCCTCGACCTCGGCCAGGGCCACCGCGGAGAAGGACGTGACGGCCGTACGCAGACCGCGGCCGTCGGCGCGGGCGGACTCGTAGCGGTGCACCAGCGTCGGCCGGTCCGGGGCGAGCCCGAGCGCCTCGGCGTGCCCGGACGGGGGTGCCTCCCAGCTGACGGCGGCCCGGGCCACCGCCGACGGATCGTCCGCGGGCCGCGCGCCCACGGGGAAGGCGAGGAACGACGGGGTGCCGAGCGGCCCGCCCGGCAGGGCCGCGTGGCTGCCCCGACGGTCGGTCTCGACCAGCCCGTCGCTGCGCAGGACCTCCAGGGCCTGCCGTACGGTCTGCCTGCTGACGCCGAAGTGCCCGGCCAACTGCCGCTCGCCCGGCAGCCGTTCACCGGGCGCGATGGTGCCGTCGCGCAGCTCGCCGAGCAACTCCTGGGCGATGCGCCAGTACAGGGGCCGGTCGTCGGGGTGTGGGTGGACATGGGGTGTGGTGGGGGTGGTGCTGCGGGCCATGCCGCGCGCCTCCTGTGGGTGACGTGCCGTGTTCGTGCGGACTCGGTGCGCCACCAGATCTAGCATTGGTCTAAACCACCAGGGAAGGGCAGGTCGGCCGATCGGCCGAAACCGGTTCGCCCCGCACCTTCACTCCGCCCTCGTCGCGACCCCGCTCACAGCGCGCTGTACAGGGCGTCGACCAACGCCGTCTTCCGCGGGTCGTCGGCGATGTGCGGCCCCATGCGGTTCATCACATACCCCAGCGACACCCCCGCCTCCGGGTCGGCGAGCCCGCAGGAACCGCCGAAGCCGTCATGTCCGAAAGCGCGCGGGTTGGGTCCGTACGATCCGTTCGGACCGCTGAGCCAGAGCCCGAGCCGATCTCTGTCTCGTGCGCCAACCCGGCCCCCAGCACCAGATCCCGGCAGGCGCCCTGTCCCTCGCGCACCCGCTCGGCCGCCTCGGGGGAGAGGATCCGGTGGCCGCCGTACGTACCCCGGCCGGCGAAGATCCCGTATAGGGCGGCCACCGCCCGCGCGGTGCCGTGGCCGTTCGCCGCCGGGATCTCCGCGGCCCGCCACCCGGGCGAGTTCGCCTCGGCCGCGCCCGCAAGCGGATTGGTCAGGGCGGCGATGGCGGCGGGGGCCAACTGGCTGAAGATCGCGGCCTGTTCACCGGCCGAGGCGGCCGGCGGATGCACCAGTTCGGCCGCCCGTCCTGCCTCCTTCTCCGGCAGCCCGATCGTGAAGTCGACGCCCAGCGGTCCGGTCACCTCCCGCTCCAGGAAGGCCCCCGGCAGCAGCCCCGACACCCGCCGCACCAGCTCCCCGACCAGGAAACCGTAGGTCAGGGCGTGGTAGCCGGACCGGGTGCCCGGCTCCCACCAGGGCTCGGTGGCCGCGAGGCGCGCGGTGGTGAGCTCCCAGTCGTAGAGCTGCTCCAGGGAGTGCGGCTCGCGCAGCCCGGCCAGTCCCGCGCGGTGGGACAGCAGATGCCGGACCAGGGCGCGGTCCTTGCCCGCCGCGCCGAACTCCGGCCAGTAGGCGGCCACCGGAGCGTCGAGGTCGAGCAGCCCCCGGTCGGCGAGGATGTGCGCGCACAGCGCCGTCGGGCCCTTCGACGTGGACCACACGTTGACCAGCGTGTCCCGCTCCCACGCGCGCGTGCGCCCCGCGTCGGCCCAGCCGCCCCACAGGTCGGCCACCGGCGCACCGCCGACCGTGACGCTCACCGCGGCGCCCACCTCGTCCCGGTCCCGGAAGTTCTCCTCGAAGGCGGCGCGCACTGCCGCGAACCGCGGGTCGCAGTGGCCGTGGATCTGTGGCGCGTGCTCGGACACGGGGCCTCCGTGGTCCGCCGGAACCCCGGACCGCGACGGTGCGACCCGGGCCCCCTGAACGTACCGACTGGTCGGACTGGAGGGAAGGCCGGTCGCCGAGGCCGGCCGTCGCGGTCAGATCAGGAACCGCCGGCCCGTCGGCTCCTGGTGCCCGTCGGCCGTGTGCCAGTAGTCCCGCGACTCGACCGCGAGCCCGGCGTCGTCGAACCGGACGAGGACACAGCCGGCCAGCGTGGCGGCCACCCCGTCCTCCTCGGACAGCACCCGGAACTCGGCCACCGCGACTCCGTCCGCGCCCACGACGGGGGCCGAGAACCGCACGTCGGTCACCCGCTCCGCCGTGAACGACCAGCGCAGATACGCGGCCAACTCGGCCCGCCCGCGGTGCGGTTCACGGAACGGCATCGAGCGGTGGACACAGGACCCGGCGTACAGCTCCAGCAGCGCCGCCACGTCGTGCGAGGCCCAGGCCCGCTCCCACACACGGACGAAGCGCTCGGCGGCGGCACGCGTGTCCATGCGCCGGCCTTCAGGCGTAGGACCGCAGCCAGCGCAGCTTGGCCGCCTCCTGGTACGGGCCGCCGCCCTCATGGTCGTTGAAGTCGTACACCTCGATCGCCTTGTCCTCGTGTGCCCACGCGTTGAAGGCGGCGAACACGGTCGACGGCGGGCAGGTCTGGTCCTCCAGGGCCGCCGAGAACAGGGCGGGGGCCGAGCCCCGGGACGCGAAGTGCACGCCGTCGAAGTACGCGAGGGTGTCCAGGGCGTCCTGGGTGCGACCGCGGTGCGTCTTGAGGAACAGGCCTATCTCCCGGTACGGATGACGGTCCGTCAGCGTCGCCGCGCGCGGGAAGTCGCACAGGAACGGCACGTCCGGGGCGATGCCCGCCAGATCCGGCACCAGACCGCCCACGGCGATCGTGATGCCGCCGCCCTGGCTCCCGCCGAGCGCCACGGTCCGTGCCGCGTCGGTCAGCGGATGGGAGCGGGCGGCCTCGACCGCGCGTACCGCGTCCGTGAAGACCCGGCGGTAGTAGTAGTTCTCGGGGGCGTCGATGCCCCGCGTCATGAAACCGGGGTACGAGGGGGCGCCGCCCACCGGATCCGCGGTGCCGCCGCCACCGCCCCAGACACTGCCCTGGCCGCGGGTGTCCATGATGAAATGCGCGCGGCCCGTCGACGCCCACAGCAGGTGCTCGTGCGGCAGTCCGCGTCCACCGCCGTAACCGACGAACTCCACGACCAGGGGCAGCGGTTCCCCGGCCCCGGCGGGCAGCGTCAGCCAGCCCTTGACGGGGTGCCCGCCGAACCCGGCGAAGATCACGTCGTACACCCGCACCGTGGTCAGGCCCGTGTCGACCGGCTCGAAGCGGGCGTCCAGGTCGTGCTCGCGGGCTTCCTGGAGGGTCTTGGACCAGAACGCGTCGAAGTCCTCGGGCTCGGTGGACGCGCTGCGGTAGGCCCGGAGCTCCTCGAGGGGCAGGTCGAACAGGGGCATGGAGGACCGCCTTTTGTTAAGTGCCCATACGAATGATCACACCGTACGTGGGCGGCTGGAGGCCTCGCCAGACCCCGGTGAGAAGCTTCAGGCGGGCCTGCGACGGGTCCACCGGGGCTCCGTACGGGCCCACTCGCGCTCCCACTCGTCCAGCCGGTGCCGCATCGCCGTGCGGCGGACGACGGAGTGACCCAGCAGCACCACGGCGGCCGTACCGCCGGCCGCGCACGTGCCCAGGGTGAGGGTGTGCTGCCACACCATCGTGTCGTTCGGCGGCGGCGTCACGCTCCGGCCGTGCGCGTCGAACCACACGTCCACCATGTCCCCGGCGCGCGTGCCCTCCGGAACCCGGGCGACGGCAGTCCGCGCGTGTTCACCCGACGGGGTCCACCGGACGGCCACCCGGACCGTCTGCTGCCTGCCGCCCTCCACCGAGGGCATGGTCGCGGGCGGATGGCCGACGACCTCGGCCCGTACGCGATGCCGCTCGGCCCGAAGTTGGGACGCGACCGTCCGGGCGTCGGCGTGGGCCCACCGGCCGGCGAAGACCCCGGCCAGCGGCACGGCGACCAGCAGCAGCGCGGCGACGGCCAGCGCCGTCCACGCCTCCACCACATCCGACCGGCGCCGCAGCGGATTGTTCCGCCGGTGCCGGCCACCACGCGCACCGCCTCGCATGTCGACCTCCTCGCCGTCACGCGTACGAGTGCCCACACGAGCGTCATACCCCGTTCGGAGTACATCGTTTCACGCTTCGTTCACGTCGGCCCCTTGGCAGCCGACGGCACGGTGGCGGGTGGGGAAGAGGTGAGTGCTGGGGCGGCCGGGCCCGGGTGGCACGGGAGGGTCAGCCGAACCGCTCGATCCGGATCCGGTCGACCCGCTGGCCCGCCTCGACCAGCAGCCGCGAGGCGTGCTCGGCGAACCCGTTGGACCCGCACACGTACGCCTCCCAGCCGACCGCGGGCACCTCGGCGAGCAGCGGAGCGAGGTGACCGGCGGTGAGCCGCCCCACGGGCACGCCCTCCGGCGCGCTCCGCGTGAACACGGGCGTCGTCTCGGCGCCGTACTCCCGCGCGTAGATCAGCTCCTCGGGGCCGCGCGCGGACACCAGCAGCCGCAGCGGTACGTCCAGGCCGCGCGCCCGGTGGTGGCGGACCATCGACATCAGCGGGACGACCCCGGAGCCGGCGCCGATCAGCAGCGCGGGCCGGTCGCCGGGCCAGGCGAAGAAGCCGCTGAGCGGACCGCGCACCTGGACCTCGTCACCCGGCTCGGCCCTCGTGTGGAACCAGCCCGAGACCTCGCCGCCGTCCACGTGGTCCAGGGTCAGCTCGACGTGCCCTTCGTCGTCGGGCGCGGAGGCGATCGAGTAGTGCCGCTGGGCCGTGTAGCCGTCGTCGGCCGTCAGCCGCAGCATCAGATGCTGGCCGGGCAGGTGCCCCGCCCAGTCCGGTACCGCGAACCGGAAGGTGGCGGCGTGCGGGGTCTCGCGGCGGATCTCCGTGAGGGTCGCCGTCTGCCACAGGGCGGCGGACCGGTTGCTCACGGCGATCCGGCCCGGCACGGCGAACCGGGTCGGGGGAGTGAAGGTCTCAGTCACCGGAGTACCTCTGCTCCTCCCAGGGGTTGCCCCGCGCGTGGTAGCCGTTCTGCTCCCAGAAACCCGGCTCGTCGTGGTCGAGGAGCCGCAGGCCCGCGATCCACTTGGCGCTCTTCCAGAAGTACAGATGCGGCACCAGCAGCCGCGCCGGACCGCCGTGCTCACCCGCGAGGGGCTTCCCGTCGTACTCCCAGGCGATCCACGCCCGTCCGCCGGTCAGGTCGGACAGCGGCAGGTTCGTGGTGTACCCGGTGTGCGAGTAGGCGACGGCGTGGGTCGCCGCCGGATCAGGCCGGACGGCGGCCAGGAACGCGTCCAGGGACACGCCCCCGAACCGCACCCCGAACTTGGACCAGCTGGTCACACAGTGGATGTCGCCCTCGTACGCGGACTCCGGCAGCGCGTGCGCCTCGTCCCAGTCCCAGGTGCGGGGCGCCTGCACCAGCCCGTCGACGCGGAAGGTCCAGTCGGCGGGCGCGAGGTCGGGCGTGACCTCGGCGGACAGCACGGGCCAGTCGTCGCCCGCGTCGTACTGGCCGGGGGGCAGCCCCGGATTGTGGACACGGGCACGCCCGGTGAAGCCTCGGGTGACGTTCATGCGGTTCCAGCGTGAGGGCGGCGGATGCTTACGCGGACAACCGTACGTGCATGTCAGCCGTGCTCGGCACCGGGTCCGCCCGCCGATCGTTAAGGCCGTATGAACAGTCCCGGTGGCGGGGAATAGCCACCGGGCTCCGGGCTCTTGCACGTGTCGTTCCGGATCCAGCGGTCCAGCGGTCCGGTGCCAGCGAAGGAGAGTGGGAGCAATGCCGAAGGCGTACGTCTTCACCCGGTACGGCGGCCCGGAGACCGAGGCGCTCGTCGACCTGGACCGGCCCCGGCCCGGGCCCGGCGAGGTGCTCGTCGCGGTGCGCGCGGCGGGTGTGAACCCGGTCGACTGGAAGCAGCGCACGGGCTACCGGCGCCCCGGCGAGAGCGGTGAGCGCGCATTCCCCGCGGTCCTGGGCAACGAGGTGGCCGGCGTCGTCGAGGAGACCGGCGAGGGGGTCACCGGGTTCGCGCCCGGCGACGAGGTGTTCGGCACCGCGGTCGCGGGCGGCTACGCCGAGTACGCGCTGCTGGCCGCGGGCATCACCGCGCACAAGCCCGCCGGGCTGTCGTTCACCGACGCCGCGACCCTCCCCGTGGCCGCCGCGACCGCCTACGACGGTGTCCACCAGCTCGCTCTGCCGGCCGGGGCGACGCTCCTGGTCACCGGCGCGGGCGGCGGGGTGGGTGTCGCCGTCGCGCAGATCGCCCGCGCCCTGGGACTGCGCGTCGTGGGCGTCGCGAGCGAGGGCAAGAAGGACTTCCTGGAGTCGCTCGGCGCCGTGCACGTGCGGTCCGGCCCCGGCTGGGCGGAAGGCGTCCGCCTGGCCGCCCCGGACGGTGTGGACGGCGTCTACGACCTCGTCGGCGGCGAGGTGCTGCACGAGGCGGCCGGCCTGGTGCGGGACCGCTCCCGGCTGATCACCGCCGGGGCGCCGGCCGAGGAGGCCGAGAAGCTGGGCGGTGCCCGGGTGGCGCGCGCCCGCGACTCGGCCGTACTGCGGGCCGTGGCGGACCTGGTGGTCCGCGGCGACCTGAACCCGCATGTCACCCTCACCTTCCCGCTGGAGCGGGCGGGCGAGGCGCTGCGCGAGGTCGAGAGCGGCCACGCGCGGGGCAAGGTCGTCCTCGAGATCGGAGCCGGCGCATGAGCACCGTCGAGCCCCCGCACATCCTCGACAATCCCGCCCTGGCCTCCCTCACCGGACCGCACGCCCACTTCGCCGAGCGCCGGGGCCGCGTGCTGCGCTACCCCGTCGACGTGTCGCCCTGGCTGGCGCTGCCGGACGACCCGGGCCCGGACGACTGGGCGGATCTCGCGGCGCTCGCCGGTCCCGGCGCGGAGGTCCCGCTGCCGGGCTTCCGCGGTGAGCTCCCGGCCGGCTGGGAGATCACCTTCCACGTGGACGGCGTGCAGTTCGTCGACGACGGGCTGGCCGCCGCACCCGAGCCGGAGGCGATCCGGCTCGGCCCCGCCGACGTACCCGAGATCCTCGACCTGGTCGCCCGCACCCAGCCGGGGCCCTTCGAGGCCCGAACCATCGAACTCGGCACCTACCTGGGCATCCGACGCGGCGGCGCGCTGATCGCGGTGGCCGGCGAGCGGCTGCATCCGCCGGGCTGGACCGAGATCAGCGCGGTCTGCACCGACCCCGCCTTCCGGGGCGAGGGCCTGGCGACGCGGCTGATCCTGGCCGTCGCGCACGGCATCCGCGAACGCGGCGAGACACCGTTCCTGCACACCGCCGCCGGCAACACGAACGCCATCCGGCTGTACGAGTCCCTGGGCTTCCGGCTGCGCCGCAGGACGGCTTTCCTGGCGGCCCGGGTGCCGGAGCGGCTGGGGGAGGGGCGGGAGCCGGTCCCGGTGGCCTAGCGAGCGGGTTCTTCGCGGGGCGCCGCCACCGACGGGTCAGGGGGTCACGTGGCCGCCGAGGGGGAGCCGGTCGCTCCCGGACCCGGCTCCGTGCCACTCGTTGTAGCGCACGAGGTACTCCGCGAACCTCTCCAGGTCGTCCTCCGGCCACTGCGCGAGCCGTTCCCGGAAGGCCGTGCGGCGGCTCTCGGTGACCTGGGCGAGGATGCGGCGGCCCGCGTCGGTGAGGTGGAGGACCTGCACGCGGTGGTCCTCGGGGTCCTGGCGCCGCTCGATCAGGTCGGCGCGTTCCAGGGCGCCGACCTGACGGCTGACCGTGGACTTGTCCAGGGCGTAGTGCGCGGCGAGGTCGGTGGCCCGGCAGCCGCCGCTCTCCTCGAGGTGTCCGAGGAGCGTGTACGACACGAGTGACAGCTCGGGGTGCAGCCGGCCCGCCGAGGCGCGGGCCCGCCGGGCGAAGACCGTCATCTCCCGCTGGATCGTCTCCACGGACTCGGCTGCTTCCACTGGGGCTCCCTCACTGCTTCCTCCCCGCCTAGTTGCATAATACAACTTTGAGGAGGGGGCGCGAGCCGGGAGAAGCGTCCGGTCGCTGGGGTAGGGTGGCCGTCCGGCTGCGGAGGTCCCCAGTCGCGCGAGACCGAGGAGGTGAGACCCATTACCGCAGTGTCAGGTCGGGTGCTCTCACCTCGTGACAGCGTGGATCGCCGCCGGTAGGCGACCGCGAGAGCGCCCTTCGGCTCCCGAAAGGCTTCTCGGCTCCATGCCCCCTCGTTCTCCTTCTTCTCCTTCCTCGTCATTCCCCTCCTCCTCTCCTCTCTCGCCCTCCGCCGCCGCGGCCCGTGACGCGCTGGTTGCCGTGTTGCGGGCCGCCGGGTGCGTCTTCGCCGAGGAGGAGGCGGAGTTGATTCTCGGCGCGGCCCGGACGCCCGACGAGGCCGCGGCCATGGCGGAGCGCCGGGCCGCGGGCCTGCCCCTCGAACACGTCGTCGGCTGGGCCGAGTTCCACGGTCTGCGCATCACCGTCGAGCCGGGCGTCTTCGTGCCCCGCCGCCGCACCGAGTTCCTCGTCGACCAGGCCCTCGCCGCGGTGCCGCACGCCTCGGTCGTCGTCGACCTGTGCTGCGGTTCGGGCGCGGTCGGCGCGGCCCTCGCCGCCTCGCTCGGGCCGGTCGAGCTGCATGCGGCGGACATCGACGCGGCGGCGGTGCGCTGCGCCCGGCGCAATGTCGCCGACTACGGCGGACACGCCCACGTCGGCGATCTGTTCGCTGCGCTCCCCGGCCGACTGCGCGGCCGAATAGAGCTCCTGGCCGCCAACGTGCCCTACGTACCCAGCGGCGAGGTGTCCCTGCTGCCGACGGAGGCACGGGACCACGAGCCGCTCACCGCCCTCGACGGCGGCGGCGACGGTCTGGACGTGCTGCGCCGGGTCGCCGCCGAGGCGCCGCGCTGGCTCGCCCCCGGCGGCTGTCTCCTCGTCGAGACCGGCGAGCGTCAAGTCCCCGCCGCAGTAGAGGCGTTCAGCCGCAGCGGTCTGGACGTACGGCGGGCGTACGGCGAGGAGCTGTACGCCCACGTCGTCGTCGGAACCCGGGTGACCGGGGTCAGGTAGCCGCTCCGCTGCCCGTGGGACCGGGGGAGGGCGAGCGGCCGTCCTCGTGGTTCCACGGGCCGTGCCCCGGGGAGCCGTCGCGTCGGTCGTCCGGGCCGCGGTCGCCGAAGGTGCCGGACAGGACGCGCTCGGCGGTGTTCGTGTCACCGGAACGGGTCCCGACGACGTACACCGAGTCGCCCTTCTTCGGCGCGTCGGCCCCGGAGCCGGAGGCGCCGTCGGCGGACACGGACGCGTCCGCAGCCACCGTCCACGTCCACGCGGCGCTGTCCTCGCTCCTGACGGTGATCTGCTTGCCGTCCGCCTTCGTCACCGTGCCCCGCTGCCAGACGCGGACGACCCAGTCACCGGTGCCGGGGTCCTTGACGGTCGCCTCACCGTGCGCCGCGTCGCCACCGAGGCCGAACCACGGGCCGCCGTGGCCGTGCCGGCCACCGGGCCCCTGGGAGGAGGACGCGGCCGGCGACGCCCATGGTGCGCCGCCTCCGGAGTCCCCCGAGGCCGCCGCGTAGGCGACGGTGCCGCCGAGCGCCAGGACGGCGACGGTGGTGGCCGCGATCACCGCCCGCCCGCGGGCCGACCGGCGTCGCCACTGCGTGCGCAGGCCGGCACGGTCCCGCTCCGCGTCGACCGGCCCCGAGAGCACTTCGGCCTCTTCCGGCCCTTGCGGCCTGTCCGGCTCCTGCATCACGGCTCACCCTCCTCGGGCACGACGGCGGCACCAGTGCCACGCCTCACATTGATTGTCCGAGGTGCCCGATAAGGAAGCGATAACAAAAGCCTGTGAATCGGGCGGGCGGCGGCGCTCAGTCCCCGGTACGCGTCCGCGCCCGGGCCACCAGCAGGGCCACGTCGTCGTGGTTGTCGGGGTGGTGCAAGGCGCTCAGCAGCAGGTCGCACACCTCCTCGAGCGGCCGCGCGGGATCGTCGAGCAGCGCCAGCAGCGCCTCCAGACGCTCGTCGAGCGAGTGCCTGCGGGTCTCGACCAGGCCGTCCGTGTACAGCACGAGCTGGTCGCCGGGCGCGAAGTCGACGTCGGTCGTGGAGAACGGCACCCCGCCCACGCCCAGCGGCACGCCGGTGGGCAGGTCGAGCAGCTCCGGCGGACGGTCCGGGCGGACGCGAACCGGCGGCAGGTGGCCGGCGTTGGCGATCCGGCACCTTCCCACCCGGGGGTCGTGGACGGCGTACACGCAGGTGGCGATGGAGTGGTCCAGGCCCTGGGTGATCCGGTCGAGGTGCTCCAGGAGGACCGCCGGGTCGAGGTCGAGCGAGGCCAGCGTGGTCGTCGCGGTACGCAGCCGGCCCATGGTGGCGGCGGCGTCGATGCCGCTGCCCATCACATCGCCGACGACGAGTGCCGTCTTGCCGTCCGGGAGCGGGATGACGTCGAACCAGTCGCCGCCGACCTCGGTGGTGGCGCCGGCGGGCTGGTAGCGGGAGGCGACCTCGAGGCCGCCGGTGACGGGCGGATGGCTCGGCAGCAGGCTGCGCTGCAGGGTGAGCGCGGTGGTGCGGGCGCTCTGGTACCAGCGGGCGTTGTCGATCTGGACGGCCGCACGGGCCGCCAGCTCACGGGCGAGCAGCAGGTCGTCGTGGTCGAACGGCAGGGGATTGCGGGTCCGTTTGAGGTCGAGGGCGCCCAGCACCTCGCCGCGCGCGATGAGCGGCACGGCCAGGTACGAGTGCACACCGGCCCGGGCCAGCAGGGCGGCTGCCTCGGGGGAGTGGGCGATGCGCCCGAGGTCCTCGTCCTTGACCTGCGCCACCATGACCGGCCTGCCGGTGCGCACGCACTCGGTGACGAGCCGGTCCGGCGCGTAGCGGGCCACCTGTCCGGGCTGGTCTGCCGCCCGCAGCGCGTCCGGCTCGTCGGCGGCGCGCACCGCCAGGGCGCGGATCACGGCCGGCTCGGTGGGCCCGAGACGGGAACGCCGGCCCGCCACCACCGCGTCGAGCAGGTCCACCGCGGCCACGTCCGCCAGCTCCGGCACGGCCACCTCGGCCAGTTCGAGGGCGGTGCGCTCCAGGTCCAGGGTGGTGCCGATCCGGGCGGAGGCGTCCGCGACCAGGGCCAGCCGGCGGCGGGCCGCCTCGGCCTCGACGGCCGCCCGGTGCCGGTCGGTGACGTCGACGACCGAGACGGCCACGCCCAGCACGGTGCCGCGGGCGTCCTCCAGGCGGTACAGGGAGAGCGACCAGGCGTGGTCCTCCTCGGGGTCGGCCGGGGTGCGCCCGAGGGCGGACCGGTCGACGAGCGGCTCCCCGGTCCGCAGCACCTGGCGCGCCGCGGCCTCCAGTGCGTCCGCGTCCAGCCGGGGCAGCACCTCGCGGACGGTCCGGCCCAGGTGCTCCTCGGCCGGTACGCCGTTCATCCGCGCCAGCGAGGGGTTCACCGAGACGTACCGCAGGTCGGTGTCCAGTACCGCGAGGCCGTTGGGGGACTGGGCGACCATCCGCGTCGACAGGGCCAGGTCCCTCTCCAGCCGGCGCACCGTCGTCCGGTCGGCGGCGAGTCCCAGGGCGTAGACCTCGCCCCGGTCGTCCATGAGCCGCATGTTGCGGAACTCCACCAACCGGGTGGTGCCGTCCTTGCGCCGGATGGGGAACGCCCCCGCCCAGCTGAGGCCCGTGGCCATGACGTCCGCGAACAGCTGTACGACAAGGTCGACGTGTTGTTCGTCGACCATCACATGCGCCGCGTACCGCCCCAGGGCCTCGTTCGCCGAGTACCCGAACAGCTCCTCGGCCTGGGGGCTCCACAACGCGATGCGCCCCTGGGTGTCGAGCACCACAGAGGCCACGTTGAGCACGTCCAGCAGGCCGCTGGGCCCGGTCGGGCCACCGGCCTCGGCCGCGGACGATCCGGCTCCACTCATGCCACGCACCGCCTCCGCATATCGCCGCGGCACGTCGTCCCCCGTGCCGACTCCCCCTGTTCTATCGTGCTCAACCCATTTCTCCCACGGCTCGCGCGCCCTTCCATGCTCCTCCAGTACGGCGTCGCGCGCCGTTCTCCTCAAGGTCCGCACCTGTCCATGGAATTGGTCTGTACATGACCACGATGCCCGGGCCAGACTGTCCGCCGAGTGCGCCCACCCCCCTCGACGAGGAGTCCCATGCCCCTGCGTCCCGCCCGCCGCCGTCGCACCACGGCCGGCACCGCCCGCACCGCCCGCGCTGCCCTGCTGGCGCTGGCCGTCGCGACGGTCACCACCCTTTCCGCGGCCCCGCCCGCCGCGGCCGCCGACAACTGGACCGAGGTCGGCTCCGACCGTGCCGACCCCCTGACCGAGAGCCAGGGCCTGACCTCGGTCGAGGTCCCGGCGGGCAGCGGCAACCGCTACACCGGCATCGGCACCATCCCGCTGTCCCTGTCGGCCCGCGGCTGGAACCACGTCGGCGATCCGGACGCGTCCTACGACGGCTACTACGTCGAGCCGTACCAGAGCGACTCGAACAACGCGAAGATGTACCGCGTGCAGGCGCCCGGCGGCGCCTGGTCGGAGTACGTCCACACCCTCGGCTCCGGTGAGGCGCTGAACAACTCCTGGGACGCGATCACCCCGAACAGCCAGTGGATGCTGTCGGGCGAGTGGGGCACCATGACCCGGTTCCTGGTCTTCCCGACTCCGGGCGCCAACCCCGCCACCTCGCCCTCGGCGAACCTGCCGCAGGTGTCCACCGTCCGTCTCGACCACGCCGTGCGCGACGTCCAGGGCTGCGACTTCACCGGCCCGACCACGCTGCTGTGCTCCTCGGACGACCCGGCCGGAACCCTCTTCGGCATCACCAAGCCGCTCCTCCGGATCGACCTGTCCGCCGAACCGAACGGCACCTCCGACGTCACCGGCCATGTCACCGCCCTGCGGCAGCTGCCGCTGCGCAGCTCCTGCTCGGGCACGTTCGAGGCGGAGGGCATCGACTACGACCGGCGCTCCGGCACCCTGCGGGTGATCGTCGTCTCGCCCGGCTTCTGTGTGCTGACCGACAGCAAGACCTACCGCTTCACCCGGAGCTGACCGGGGCGCAGGCGCCCCTCCTTCTCGTTGGTCCCACTCGGAAAGTGATGCTTTTCTGGGGATGTGGCGCGGTTCGCGGGGAACCCGCACCTCCGCGTCACAGCCACGAGAGGAGCGAGCACGATGGATCGCGAGCGACCGCACGAGGAGTCCGTCTCCGTCGAGATCAGCGGATGCAGCAAGGAGGACGCCCGGATCGTGTTCGACATGCTGAACCAGTGCTTCGAGTCGGACCGCAGTACGGACGAGGCGCCGCAGCAGCTCCATGAGAGCCGCCCGATGGTGTGGCTGGGCACCTTCGAGGTCACCGAGGCGCACGACTGCGCCAGGCCCGCCCGTCTCTCCTCCTCCGTGGAGGCGGACGCGCAGGGCAGCTACTGGGCGATCGAGCGGCTGCGCGCGACGCTGGACTCGGTCTTCGAGGTGCGCGACCTATCCTCGGCCTCCGGAGACCAGGAGCGGGAGCTGCACGTCCTGTTGGAGAGCCGGTGAGACTGCCTCGCCGGTGACCTGCGGCACATGACCCCGGCCCTATTGTGCAACTAGTTGCATAAACCGTGCGCGGTCCTCTAGAACTGGAGGGAAGACACCGCGCACGGAGGGCCGTCATGAGCCGTTACCCGCACCTGCTGAGCCCGCTCGACCTGGGCTTCACCACACTGCCCAACCGCGTCCTGATGGGCTCGATGCACATCGGCCTGGAGGAGGCCGAGCGCGGCTTTGAACGCATGGCCGCGTTCTACGCCGCCCGGGCACGCGGGGGCGTGGGCCTCATCGTCACCGGCGGAATCGCCCCCAACGACGAAGGGCGGCCGGGCGAGGGCGGCGCCAAGCTCACCACGGACGCGGAAGCCGAGCAGCACCGCGCGATCACCGACGCCGTGCACCGCGAGGGCGGCCGCATCGCGATGCAGATCCTGCACTTCGGCCGGTACGCCTACCACCCGGACCTGGTCGCCCCGAGCCCCCTCCAGGCGCCGATCAGCCTCTTCACGCCCCGTGAACTCACCGACGCCGACATCGAGCGGACCATCGACGACTACGCCCGCGCCGCCCGCCTCGCCCGGCAGGCCGGCTACGACGGCGTCGAGATCATGGGCTCCGAGGGCTACCTCATCAACGAGTTCATCGCCTCCCAGACCAACCACCGCACCGACCGCTGGGGCGGCTCGTACGAGAACCGCACCCGCTTCCCCCTCGAGATCGTGCGGCGGGTGCGCGAGGCGGTCGGCGAGGACTTCATCGTCATCTACCGGCTGTCCATGCTGGACCTGGTGCCCGGTGGCTCGACCCTGGACGAGGTGGTCACCCTCGCGAAGGCCGTCGAGGAGGCCGGCGCGACCATCATCAACACCGGCATCGGCTGGCACGAGGCCCGCATCCCCACCATCGCCACCTCCGTGCCGCGCGGCGCCTACACCTGGGTGACGAAGAAGCTCATGGGTGCGGTCTCCGTCCCGCTCGTCACCACCAACCGCATCAACACCCCCGATCTCGCCGAGCAGCTGCTCGCCGACGGCTGCGCGGACATGGTGTCGATGGCCCGCCCGTTGCTCGCCGACCCCGACTTCGTGAACAAGGCCGCGGCCGGCACGCCCGAGGCCGTCAACACCTGCATCGGCTGCAACCAGGCCTGCCTCGACCACACGTTCAGCGGCAGGATCACCTCCTGCCTGGTCAATCCGCGCGCCTGCCACGAGACCGAGCTGATCCTCTCCCCGACCCGGCTGCGCAAGCGCGTCGCGGTGGTGGGCGCGGGCCCAGCGGGTCTCGCGTGTGCCGTCAGCGCGGCCGAGCGCGGGCACGACGTCACCCTCTTCGACGCCGCGAGCGAGGTCGGCGGCCAGCTCAACGTCGCCCGCAAGGTCCCCGGCAAGCAGGAGTTCGACGAGACCCTGCGCTACTTCCGCCACCAGCTCGACGCGCACGGCGTGGACGTACGGCTGAACACGCCCGTCGCCGCCGCGGACGTGGCCGGCTACGACGAGGTCGTCGTCGCCACCGGAGTCAGCCCCCGCACCCCCGACATCCCGGGCGTCGACCACCCGAGCGTCGTCGGCTACCTCGACGTCCTGCGCGACGGCGCGCCCGTCGGCGACCGGGTCGCGATTCTCGGCGCGGGCGGCATCGGCTTCGACGTCGCCGAGTTCCTCACCGACGGCGGCGACGGGACCAGCGAGGACCCGGCGGCCTACTTCCGCCAGTGGGGCGTCGACATGGACTACCGGGGCCCCGGCGGTCTCGCCGCCCCCGAGCGCCCGGCCCCGCCGCGCACGGTCCACCTCCTCCAGCGCAAGACCGGCAAGGTCGGCGCGGGCCTCGGCAAGACCACCGGCTGGATCCACCGCACCGAGCTCAAGCACCGGGGCGTCACGATGGTTCCGGGTGTGCGCTACGACCGGATCGACGACGCCGGGCTCCACCTCACCGTCGGTGAGCAGAGCACGCTTCTGGAGGTCGACACCATCGTGCTGTGCACGGGTCAGGACCCGCGCCGGGACCTGTACGACGCGCTGCTCGCCGACGGCGTCAAGGCGCACCTCATCGGCGGTGCCGATGTCGCCGCCGAGCTGGACGCCAAGCGCGCCGTCCAGCAGGGCACGGAACTGGCGGCGGCGCTGTAGGACCGTACCGGCCCGTCCCTAGGATGACTTCATGTCACTCCCGCACGCGATCCTCACCGCCCTGCTCGAGAGGCCCTCGTCGGGGCTGGATCTGACCCGCCGGTTCGACAAGTCGATCGGCTACTTCTGGTCGGCGACGCACCAGCAGATCTATCGCGAGCTGGGGAAACTGGAGTCCGAGGGGCACATCCGGGCCCTGCCCACGCAAGCCCCGGCCCGCGGGCAGAAGAAGGCCTACGAGGTGCTGCCCGCGGGACGCGCCGAACTCGCCCGCTGGACGGCGGCCTCCCAGGACCCCAAGCCGCACCGCGACGCCATGCTGCTGCGGCTGCGTGCCGCGGCCGTCGTCGGCACCGCGGGCCTGGAGGCCGACCTGCGCCGCCATCTCGACCTGCACCGGCGGCAGTTGGCCGAGTACGAGGAGATCGAGAAGCGCGACTTCCCGCCCGGCGAGGACAGCGCGCAGGCCAGGCTCCAGCACCTGGTCCTGCGTGCGGGCATCGAGCTGGAGACCTTCTGGACGCAGTGGCTCACCGAGGCCGTCCAGGAGCTGCCCATGGTGCCGGACGGGGCGGACGGGGCGGACGCGACCGGTTAGAGCCGGTACGGCTTCGAGCGGCGGCGCAGGAACCAGGCCGCCGCGATGACACCCGTCCCCACCAGTGCCCCGCCCACCCCCATGGCCACGGGGCCGTAGTCGTGGGCCGCGCCGCCGAGGCCGCCCATGACACCCCGCGAGGGCGAGGCAGTGGGCGTCGCCGTGGCCTTCGGGGTGGACGGGGTCGAGACGATCACGGCCTGGGTGCCCGCGACGCTGCCGTTGGAGCACATGACGACCACGGTGTAGGTGCCCGGGGAGACGGCGGACCAGGCGGCGGACTGGCCGGCGGCCGTCCCGGACAGGGCGACCTGGCGCCCCTGGGCGAAGCTCGCCTGACCGCTGTTGAGCAGCGCCGCCGTGCCCCAGCTGCCGTTGATCTGGGTGCAGGCGCTGGTCACGACCGACACCGTGGAACCGGTCGTGCTCACGGAGATGCCCGAGGTGCGGGCGACGGCCGGGTGGGCGGTGAGGGCGAGCGGCAGAGCGGCGGCGGCTGCCACGGTCAGTCCTGAACGGACGAGGAAACGGGAAGTGCGCATGGGATGTCCTCCGGCGGCGGCACGGTTGGCGGTACATCCCTTGCGCCGCCGAAGGTCGGGTACGCCCGTGCTGCCTCAGGGGCAGCCAACGCGCCCCGGCCCCACCCCGCACGCGGACCGCCCCCGACCAGGTGACGGATTCCTCCGGACGGCTCCCAACGACGGCCGACCTGTCCGATACCGACGACCGGCCTGTCGGGTACCGACCGGCCCTGGGCCGGTACCGACGGCCGGCCTGTCCGATGCCGACGGGAGGCCTGGTCCGCGGAGCGACCGGTCGCCCATCCTGTGGCTATGGCTATGGCTATGGCTGTGGCTATGGCTATGGCTGTGGCTGTGGCTGTGGCTGCGGCCGCCGTGGCCGTGGACGGTGGCTCGCCCGACCCGTGTCGAGCGGCGGCTCAAGAGTGATCGAAGGGCGGCCCGGCCGGTCGCCCGGCGCAGGTCGGCCGGTGGGCCGGCCCGTGGTGGCCCGTGGCCCGCCGGGGCGGCTCCTCAGTGCTGGGTGCCCGTCGTCACCGTTCGTTCCGCCGAGAACGCGCCCCACGTGCCGTCCGGCAGCCGGGCCCGGATCCGCACACGGTGGCCCACGCCCTTCTGCCGCCCCACGTAGAAGCTGTATGTCGCCTTCCCGGGTGGTGGGGTCCCGCCCCACACCAGTGAGGTGGCCGGCCGGCCGTCGAGCTGGATCTGGTACTCCGTGACCACGCCGTCCACGCGGGGCGGCACCCACGACAGGTCGATGTAGTACGCCCCGTCGGCGAGGCGGACGCCCGCCCGGAAGCCCGCCGGCGCGGTGTCCGCCCCCTCGCCCTCACCCGGCGGGGTGGTCAGGCGTACGGGCGGACCGGCGGACGAGACGTTGTCGGCCGCGTCCCGGGCCCGGACGGTGAACGAGTAGCGCGCGCCCGGACGCAGCCCCGTGACGACCGTCGCCGTCTGGCCCCCGCCGACGCTGTGGATCCGCACGCCGCCCTGGTAGACGTCGTAGGACACCACCCTGCGGTCGTCCGTGGCCGCCGACCAGGACAGCTGGACGGCCCGGCTCCCGGCGGCCCGGCCGGTCACCGAGCCCGGCGGGGTCGGGGCCGAGCGGTCCGCCGCGGCGGCCACCGGTGTCGTGGCCCGCGCCTCCCGGCTGCGGGGACCGAGCCGCCCGCCGACGTCACGGGCTCGCACCGTGAAGACGTACGTCGTCGACGGCGAGAGGCGGACGACATCGAGCATGCGCGCGGCGCCGGACACGTCCCCGACCTTCTCGGTGCCCCGGTACACCTCGTACGCGCCGACCGCGGGGCTCGAGGCGACCGCGTTCCACATGACGTGCACGCTCGTTGCGCTCCCGGCCACGGCGGTGACACCGGTCGGCGCGCCCGGCGCCCGCCCGTCCTCACCGCCTCCGCCGCTCGCACATCCGCAGCACAGGGCCGCCACCGGCCCGCACAGCACCACCCACAGCACAACGCCTCGCACGGCTTTGCCTCCCGGCCCGGCACGGCGGCAATGGTCCGGACCAATATGGCGTGGTGGTGCGCACACGGCAAGGGGGTGGGCAGGTGTGCGGGGGGCGGCCGCCTGCGGCCGCTCCCGGAGGGTACGTAAGCTGAAGTCCTCGCGGCTGAACTCGCTCTGCACACACGTGAGTTCAGGCCGTCGGCGCGGACCGCTGTCGTCGCCGATCCCGAGCCGGCGAGTGGCCCGGGGGCCCGGAGCCGAGACGGCGCTCGGGCCCCCGGCCCCAGTCGCACCGTCGGGCCGCCGCCACGCCGACGGCAACGGCGGGGGCCCCGGCACACCGCACCGGGCGCCGTGCTCCGTACGCGGTACCGCCTGCTCCGTACGGCCCCCTCGGGTGGCCCAGGGGCACGGTCGACACCAGATTGTCCTGAGTGCCCGTCAATGCCCCTACGAGAGGGACCGTATCGTGCGCGTCCAGTCGCTGACACTGGCCGCGGCCGGCCTTGCCCTGCTGGCCCCGACCGCCCCATCCGCCGCCCCGCACCCGTCCGTGGGTGCCCCCGGAGCCTCGGCGCCCCGGGAGGAGGGCTCGGTCCGCGCCGCCGACCTGCTGGCCCGGGTCCGCGACTGCACCCCGGTGTCCCGCGGCCGTTACCGGGCCGACGACGACACTCCCGCCACGATTCCGGTCTGCGGCACCGACGAGGCGGTGTTCTGGAAGGCCGACATGGACATCGACTGCGACGGCCGCCCGGGCGTGGAGTGCAACAGCCGCACCGATCCGCTGTTCTCCGGCGCCACGGCGTACCAGCAGTCCGACGGCCGCTATCTGAGCGCCGAGACACTGCCGTACATCGTGGTGCCGGGGGTGAGCGACATCTGGGACCACCGTGACCAAGGGGTACACGGAGGATCGGTCGCGGCCGTCATCTACCAGGACCGGGTGCAGTACGCGGTCGTCGGCGACACGGGACCGAGCGAGATCATCGGCGAGGCGTCGTACGCCACCGCCAAGGCGCTCGGCATCCGCCCCGACCCGCGCGGCGGCGGCACCCCCTCCGGCGTCACGTACATCGTCTTCAAGAACTCCCGGGCGACCCCCATCGAGAGTCACGCGTCGGCGGTGGAGGTCGGGGAACGGCTGGCCCGGCTGTTCGTGCGCGGCACGGGGGGAGAGACCCGTCTGCCGGAACCGCCGGTGGACGAGTGGGCGCCGACCGGGCTTTCGGAGCCGGCGCAGGGTGGAGAACCGTCTGCGGCACGAGAACCTGGAAGATCCTGAATCAGGATGGTCGAACCCTTGGCTCCGGGCTCTCACGATCCGGGCACTGACACACTGAAGCACTGGCCAGGGCCCGCTCGATCTCGGCCGCCGGGAAGGGAGTGCGCTTGCTCTGCGTCAGCAGTCGATGATGGAAGTCGTCCAGAACGACGGCGTGCGGGGCGTGCCGGTCGATGATCGCGCCGATGTCGGGCGAAATCCTGCCGGGGCGGCGGCCGTTGACCCATTCGCGCAGGAAGGTTCCGTGTTCGGTGCCACCGCGTACGTCGTCGGGCAGATGGTGGCGAAGCAGGTGGTTCGGTGCGTAGGAGCGGTCGTACACAAGGTGATCGGTGAGGAAGGCGGCCTCCTTCGCCGAGAGTTCGAAGTCGCGGCTCAGCGCGAGCCCGAAGTCCGTGAAGTAGACCTGCCGGCCGTCGGTGAGCACGTTGGCGAAGTGCGTGTCGAAGTGGACCAGTCCGCGCGCGCTCATGAACTGCGTGCCCCGCAGCAGTTCATCCTCGACCCACCGATAGGCCGACTCGCCTCCTGCCTCCGGCCGGGCCGCATCCCGGTTGTCGCCGAGCCATGAAGCGAGGGTCCGGGGCACGTGCTCCAGGAAGAGAACCAGGCTGTGAGAGGACCGTCCGACGGCCTCCAGCCGATCGCGTACGGCCGGTGACCCGTCCCAGTGCGCGACGGCCCCTTCAACGCTCCCGAACGCGTCCACGAAGCCGGCCGGGGGACTGTCGGGCAGAACCCGCCAGTGATACAGCAGCGGGAATCCCGCGTACGCGTTCTTCACTACCCAGCCGGTCGTCATGATGTGCGCGGCCAGCTCACGCCAGACACCGAACCCCGCCGATCCCGCCCCGTACTGGTAGAAGAGGGGAAGCTCGAAAAGGTTGGCCGTCGACCGCACGTGCTCCGGCTGCAACTCGAGGTCCGTCAGCGGAACCCGTTTGACGAAGACGGGCATCCCTTCGACTTCCATCTCCGCCGACCGTCCGCCGATGCCGGAACCGAGGCCCGGCGCGGCGGACACCGCCTTCTCCAGCCGGCGGTCGCTCAACAGCGACAGCCGTGTCCCTGCGGCCGCGTATGCGGCAACCCGCGCGGCATGTCCTGACTCGGTCACATCCATCGGCGGCTGCCCACACAGAGTCCCGGCCGGTGAGGCCGGGACTCTCTGCACTGCGGATCGCGCAGCAGACCGCCCGGTGCCGCTGCCAGGAACACAGTGGCACGGGCGTGCCGCAACGGTGTCATGCACCGGCTGGTGCGGGCTGCTCCTCCGCCCGCTCCGGTACCGCAGAAGCGGTGTAGAAGACCGACGTACCCTGCTTGCTGCGCTGCGCCTGGCTTTTGGCCACCAGCCCTTCGAGCGTGGTGCGCACCACGGTCGTTTTGACGCTGCGGTCGGGGTGAGCCTTCCCGAGGGTTGCGGCGATCTCGGCCGCCGAGCGCGGCTCGTTCTGCTCCGAGAGATGGCCGCGGATCAGGTCGACCAGCGTCGGCTGCACCGTCTTCGCGGATCCGGCCTTGCCGGAGGCCTTCTCGGCGGCCGGCTTCCCGGACGTGGCCTGACGGGGCGCGGGGGCGGTCTTCCTCGTCCGTGCCCGCTTGCCGGATCCGGACTCGGCGGTCTTCTTCGCCGCGCGGGGGGCAGGCACCGCAGCGGCGCTGTCCGGCAGGGCCGAAGGCTCTGCGGAGACCGGTGCTGCGCCGATCGCCTGCTGGATGCTGAGCAGCACCGTGTGGTCACGCTGTTGGGCAGCCAACTGCTCCTGGAGTGCGGCGATTTCCGCGCTGAGCCGTTGCTGCTCCTTGGCATTGCGTTCGAGGTCGGCAGTTACCTGAGCGGTGTACTGCGATGTGAGTTCGGTAGCGGATGCGTCCTCGGACATGGGATGCACAACCTTTCCTCGACCTGAGGCCGGAGTTGAAGGGCCCACCATGTCATGTGTGCCGACCTGTGGCTGGTGCCTGCGGGGTGGCAGCAACATGCGTGCACGGTGCCCTGCCTAGAGATAGTACGGATAACCGGAGCGGGTTGTTCTCCCCGGACATGTGTTCCGAACCGACGTCAGGCCTCAGCGATCCGGCGGTCGGGCCCGCAGCGGAGTGGGCCGAGGAGGTGTGTGCCGCGCGGGAGGCCGACGTCCCGGTGCGAATTCCGCGACGCCGGCTGTCTCCCCCGACGTGATGGCCCGCCGCACCCGCCGCGGCCGCCCCCCCCGTGGGCGGGCGCCGGCCCCGGGGGGGCCCCCCCCCCCAAGCCCCACCGCCGGGGGGGTTTTAAAAAAAAACCGCCCCCCCCAACAAAAAAGTTGT
>NZ_JBHWUU010000052.1:0-27762 GCF_042737375.1 Streptomyces sp. NPDC060000 | reverse complement strand
CCTCGTGGTGCCCCCCCCCCCCCCGCGGGGCCCCCCCCCCTGTGCGGCGCCCGCGGCCCATGGCTCGCCCACCCGCTCTACGCTCTACGACCTGGTCGACATCAGCTCCACCCGAGACGGGGGCACCACCCTCCGCCTCCACATGGACATCCTCCGGCAAAGCGCGGACGCACCTCTCGAACCGTCGTGCACCCTCTGCAGTACCCACCCCGAAGGCCGGCGCTCCTCGATCCCCCACCGGAACTGCGGTACCCGCTCCACCTGCTCGGGACGGCATGGCCGTATCCGACACCGTCGGCCGGCCGTACACCCTCGGGGCGGACACTTCCGGTACCCCGCCGCCTGCACGCTGCCGGCCTCAAGCCTGCGCGTGGCCGTATCGCGCCCTGGCCGAGGTCAGATCGGGTTCGCCGAACCGGGCCCGCAGAAGGCCGAAGGCGTGGACCTTGTCCGCGCCGAACTTCTCCACGTGCGTGGCATAGGTGTCGGCACTGAGGAACGTCGGGGGAGTCGTCTTGCTGTGGAACTTGTCGGCGTACATGACCAGTTGCTCTTCGATGGTCTCGGCCAGATAGTCGGCCTCGGGTATGGCGAGCCCCTGACCGCGGATGTCGTCCCGAGTAAGTCCGACGCCCGTGTGGCAGGAGCAGAAGCGGCGCAGGCGCTCCGGGAATCCCTCCGCGTGGAGGATGTCGTGGCCGAGGACGCCATGGCGGACGTAGTTGCGGTGGTCGAGCCGGCCGGCCTGGTCGTACAGCCGGTAGACGCCGATGTCGTGGAGCAGGGCGCCGACACGGACAAGGTCGGCGTCGAGGGGGAGGTCCGTCCGTTCCAGAAGCTGTTCGGCGATGCCGCAGACGATTTCGCAGTGGGTGAAGACGAGGTCCAGGGCCTCCTGCGATGGCGCGTACCGCTCGTGCAGCGCGCGTACCTCATTGACCGTCGGCAGGATCACTTCGGCAGCCTACCTTCCCACCCGCACGCGAACCGCCGGCGCCGGCAGACCGTGGGACCCGGAACGGAGCTTCGTCGAACCCGCCATGTGCCCGGCGCACACGGTCGCCGCCGTGACCCGCGCGCCTACAAGTTCACCCTGGTTCTGGAATGCCCTGGTCTTCGTGAGCCTGCACGCCTCGACCGCCGTCGGTACGTTGTCACCCCCTGATCCTGGGGATTCACGCACCTTCCCGACCAGGCCATTGTCCGGAGCGTGCTCCGAAGCCCGGTGCACGCTCCGCACGGCAGTGCATGGCCGGCGGGCGATCAGGGGGAACCGATGATGAGAAGTATCCTGCGGCGTCGTGGCGCCATCGTGGCGGTACTGGGCGCCGGTGCGCCGGCTCCGGCGACCGGCAGCGCGTCCGCCGCGGCCGCGTTGATCCCTGTCACCTCGGCCACCGGGTGGGCGTCCACAACACGACACACGCGGAGTTTGCGTGGGAGGTGCGGGGACTTGACGGTGACCGTGGCCTGTTCGCCGAGGGCTCGGATCTTTGTGTGGCAACGGTTGACCGGATGCCGGCCCGCGCGGAACTCACAGTTGCTGGGTGCGCGTCGCCATCCCATCGGTTCACGTATGTGAACTGATTCATGTATGTGAACTATTGGGATCGGGTCGCAGCCAAGGATGGGGAAGTCCACGGCTCTGTACGGGGTCACCCGGAGTTGATCGGACAGTGGCGGCAGTCTGCCGGCGGATCGGTGTTCACATACTTGTCACCCCGTAGTGCTCGCCCTATCCTCGCGTGGAGAAAGCGCTTTCCCGATACCTGCTGACCGTGTCGGGGGAGCGGCTCGCGGTATCAGTCACGGGGCAGCCCACGCGCCGCAACCGATCCGGCGCGGGGCCGGTCCGGGCTGACCGCATCGAGGTGCCGACGCGCCAGGCTCCGGGATGTGCTCCGGGGCGCGGACGCATCGCACTCGTCGCCGTGGCCACGGCGACGAGTGACTGAGTCACGGGTCGGCCGGGACCCCTGCGGCCCCGTTCTTCCGGGTCGTGTCGTCCTGGCGGAGCCCCCACCTGTGTCGCCCCGGCATGCGTGCGCCCCGTCCTGGCACCCGGCCGTGTCGCGCGCATGGTGGACGCACTGCTGACGCCACAGCTATCGCCGCACCACATCACCACCCCCACCGCCCCTTCCGGCCCGTGATGAGAACAGCATCGTGAGCCGGGCCGGCAGGAGCCTGCATCGATACACGTATGGCATGCACATGGCAGAGACATGGCATGGGTTCGCGACCGTGACGGCCCCCGGATCCGGGGACGGACGGGCGCGGCACCCCGGTACGCGATGACGAAAGACGAGGCGAGGATGAGAAAGCCAGTCGCTCTGCGACTCCCCGCGGCACTCGGCACGCTGGCCCTGGCGGCGGCGACAGGCGTGGTCCTGTCCATGCCCACCGCATCGGCGGCCGGCGCCGGCGCGACCGGGTTCGCCACCCAGAACGGCGGCACCACCGGCGGCGCCGGCGGGACGACGGTCAAGGCCACCACCGGCACCCAGATCCACCAGGCACTGTGCAGCCGGGCCGGCACCAGCACCCCGATCACCATCCAGGTCGAGGGGACGGTCACCGTCGGCAACACCGCGAAGGTGTCGGGCGCCGGCTGCAACACCGCCGCCGGTGTGATCGAGCTGAAGGGCATCAGCAACGTCACCCTCGTCGGCGTCGGCAGCGGAGCCGTGTTCGACCAGATCGGCATCCACATCCGCCAGTCCAGCAACATCATCGTCCAGAACGTGACCGTCCAGAACGTGAAGAAGTCGGGGTCACCCACCTCCAACGGCGGTGACGCCATCGGCATGGAGAGCGACGTACACAATGTCTGGGTCGACCACGCCACGCTGATCGCCTCGGGTGGCGAGTCGGAGGGCTTCGACGGCCTGTTCGACATGAAGGACAACACCCGGTACGTGACACTGTCCTACAGCATCCTGCGCAACTCCGGCCGCGGCGGCCTCGTCGGCTCCAGCGACAGCGACCTCGCCAACGGACCGGTCACCTTCCACCACAACCGCTACGAGAACATCGACTCCCGTACGCCCCTGCTGCGCGGCGCCACCGCCCACATCTACGACAACTACTACGTCAGCCTGAACGAATCGGGCATCAACCCCCGGGCCGGCGGCAAGGCCAAGGTCGACAACAACTACTTCAAGGACTCCAAGGACGTCCTCGGCACGTTCTACACCGACCTGCCGGGATACTGGCAGGTCAGCGGAAACATCTTCGACAACGTGACCTGGTCGCAGCCGGGCGAGGAAAACAACCCCGCCGGGCCGAACCCGACGTCGAACACGACCGTCAGCATCCCCTACTCCTACAGTCTCGACGCCGCGTCCTGCGTGCCGTCGATCGTGACCGCGACGGCGGGCGCCAACAACGGCCTGAAGGTGTCGGACGGCAACTGCGCGGCGACGACACCCACCGCGACCGCCACCTCGACTCCCACCACCGCACCGACCGCCACCGCCACGCCGACGGTCACCGCGACATCGACGCCCACCGGGACCAACCTGAGTATCGGCGCCGACTCGGACGGTTCCAGCAAGGCAGCCGGCACCAGCTACGGCAACGTCCGCGACAGCGACATGAGCACCTACTGGTCGCCGGCCGGCTCGAGCGGCTCCATCTCGGTCAAGTGGGGCTCGGCAACCACCATCTCCAAGATCAACATCCGTGAGGCCTCCGGAGCCACCGGCAACATCGGCTCCTGGCGGGTGCTCAATGCCGACACCGGGGCGGTGCTGACCTCGGGCAGCGGAGCGGGCGCCATCTCGTTCGCATCCACTTCACTGAAAAAGGTCACCTTCGAGATCGCGGGCTCGAGCGCCACCCCGAAGGTGGCCGAGTTCGAGACCTACGCCTGACCGGAAGGACGGTGCCCCAGCCCAGGCCGGCCGCACGAGCGGCCGGCCGGTTCACGCTTCCACCGGGCCGGCCGGAGGGCTTACCCCGCCTCGTCGCCGGGGCGCCTGATCGCGGGAGTCGGCTCTATCGTCGCTCTTCGTATGGTGCGGCGCTGAGCAGCCGTTGTGGCACCCCAGATCCCGTCGTCCTCGCCGTGCTCGAGTGCCCAGTCGCGGCAGGGGATGAGCACGGCGCAGCGGCGGCATACCGCTCGGGCCAGTGAGGCTTCTGTGCCAGGAGCCGCGATGTCGGAGAGAGGGAAGAAGATCTCGGGATCTTCCCCCACGCACGCAGCTTGATCGCGCCAGTCGGAAGTTGCCGGTTGTCCGCAGCATGCGCCGGTCATGGTGCACCTCTCAAGACCGCCTGAAGGCAGGGCAAGCGATGGCCGCGGCGCAGGACACCACCGCGGCTCCGGCAGAGGTTCCGAGCATCTTAAACGCATATGTCTTATTTGCGGTAGAGGGTCGACGATGTGACCGGTGAGTGACGGCCGACAACGGGGGAGTGGCCGGGTCGGGGACCGCCGTCGCGGACCGGGGTGTCTCCTGCGGCGAGCGGGGCGCGGGCGGCTACCCGTCACGCGTTCCGGAGCGAGGGGGCGGGCGCTGTCGGGCCGCCGGAGCTGCTCGCGGTTCCCGCCTGATCCGTCCACCGCGCACGCGATGGGAGCCGGGGAATAGGGATCAAACCCAAGAGGCGGAGCGAGGCGGTGGGACTCAGGAGCAGGAGAGTTTTGAACATGTTCAATCGGGCGTACGCTACCCCCATGAGCGACCGAGCTGTCCTTGTGCAACTCGGGGTCGTCCAACGCCGCACGCATCTCCTCGCTGTGCCGGAACCGCTCGTGGCCCGCCCGCCACTCGGCCACGCCGGTGCCCCCGCCCCTCGTCGTAGCCGGTTCCCTCGACCTCCTGGGTGTAAGGAGAAGGGGAGGCCGACGTGAGACGTGAGAGGGCCCGCGCGAGCGCGGCGATTCGAGGGAGCGCGGCGAGCCGGGGGAGCCGGCGACGGGGACACCGAGGGAGAGCCCCTCGGAGGAGCGCAGGTCACACCCGCGTCTCGTCCGGCCTGCGGATCCCCGAAGACCGACCCCTAGTGCTCCTGAGCCGAGACCTGCCGGCAGCGTACGGCGAGGGCCGCGATGTCGTCATCGAGCCTTCCGCCGCCGTAGTGGAGCAAGTCCCTGTGCAGCTGGTTCAGCAGCTCACGGGGCGGGGCCGCGCGGTGCTGGCGCATCCAGTCCGGCAGCGGGAAGAACGTGCCGTTGCGGTCGCGGGTTTCCGTTACGCCGTCGGTGTAGAGCAGCATCTGGTCGCCGGGGACGAAGGCGACGGTGTCCACGTGGTAGTGGTCTCCGAGGAGCGCCGCCAGATTGAGGGGTGTGGAGGGGCGGGTGGGCTCAAGAACGTGGATGTCGCCGCCCTGCACGAACACCGGTGGCGGATGACCGCAGTTGAGAACCTTGACGTGCCCGCTGCCGTAGGGGATCTCGGTGATCAGAGCGGTGGCGAAGTGCTCCTGCTGATCGTCAGCGGGGATCGCGGCGCTGTAGCGGGTCATGGTGGTCTGCAGGCGATGGATCAGACCCTTCAGGTCAGGCTGGTCGTACGCGTTCTCCCTGAAACAGTTGATCACTGCCGCGGCGGCCCCCACCGCTGACAGGCCCTTGCCGCGTACATCGCCGATGAGCAGGCGGACTCCGTACGGCGTGTCGGCCGCCTCGTAGAAGTCGCCTCCGATGCGGGCCTGCTCCTGGGCCGCCCGGTACAGCGACTCGATCTCGATGCCCTGGATACGGTGCGGCAGCGGACGCAGCAGCACCTTCTGCGCCGCGTCGGCGACGAGCCGGACCTGGAAGAGAGTCTCCTCGCGCTGGAGCCGGAGATGGCTCGCGTATGCGGCCGCGAGGGTGACCGCGGCGATCGCGGCAGCGGTGTACGGCGTCCCCAGATCGGAGTGGACGAAGCTGATGCCGATCATGACCAGAAAGCAGAACGCCCCCAGCAAGAGCGTCGGGAGCACGGGCCACAGGGCGGCTGCGAGGGCGGGTGCCGCGGGCAGGAGGCGGCTGAAGGCGATCTCTCTCGGAGTGGCGAAGGCCAGGCCGGTGATGACGACGGTGACAAGCACCGGTGACAGCATTACGGCCTGCCGCTGACCGCCGTAGGGACGGTGGCGGCGCCGGAGCCGTGTTGACCTGGTCACAATTCAGATCTTATCGGGCCGAAGTGGGTGACGAACGGGTCCGCCACTCTCCGATCAGCGGTCGCCGGCCCGGCCGCGCCGTTGACTGCCACGCATGGGGCCGAGGTTCTTCGGGTGACGTGGCGGGGGCGCGAGGACAGCCGCGGGCCCGCCAGGGGCGCATTGCCGGACCACGAACACGTTGCCGCGGCGGACGAGCGGCGCCTGGCTCGGCGGCCTGGCCGTTTCGGCCGGCTGGGGCTGGGGCTGGGCCTCGCCTGCTGCAAGGGCTGGTCGGCGCCCCGCCGCTGATCGGCATCTTCGTGGGCGGCCCGCTCTTCGGCCGCCTCGCCGACCGGTTCGGGCGGCGCCCGGTCTTTCTCGTGGACATGCTGATCTTCCTGGTCGGCTCGGTCATGCAGTTCTTCGTCAGCGACGCCCGCTTCGGGAGGATCGCCGGTGGGCCGACCGGACGCTGTCGTGCGAGGGTCAGCCGTCAGGCTGATACGCCTGCCGGGCCGGACCCGTCCAGCGCCTGAACGCCCGGCGGGGCGTGGGTCCGTCCGGCTGCTGCTGCCCGGGTCCCTGCGGAGCCGGAGGCGACCCGATACACCGAGCCGTCCCCGAAATGGGTCCCAACCTCTGGGACTCCTCAAGTTCCTTGGCAGAGGCGCAAGCTGACGACCAGGATGATGCACATGACGGGAATCGCGGGGCTGAACAAGAAGCACAACTTCGTGCTGACGATCCGGGAAGCGGACGTGGTCGCCGCGGCACTGCGCCAGGCACTCGCCGAGGCGGCGCCCGAGGAGCGCCCGGGACTGGAACGCGCCACCGCACTCGTGGAGTCCATCGCCGCGGCCGAAGAGACACAGCTGCGCGCCCGCTGGGTCCGCTCGCGTCTTGCCGCCGTCGGTTTCCAGGGGGACATCACCTCGGTCGCGGCGGTGAGGGCACTGCGCCAGGCGGAGCCGAAGCTGAGCCTGCTGGCCGCGGTGCAGCTCCAGCGGGAGGCGGCGGCCCACCCGGAGTGAACCGACCCGCCGCCTCGGGCGGTCCCGGCAGGCGGCATAGCGACCCGGACGGATCCCAGGGGCTGCAGTCCCCGGCGGCCACGCATCGATGCTCACCCATCCATGCCCGTCCAGGACGCGACGCCGTGCGGGGCGACCTGCGAGGTCAGGCGCCGGTCAGCGCTGCCGGTGCGTCGTCCGTCTTCCTGAGGGAAGCCGACAGGGCGCGGGCCTCGTGTCCGGTCATCCGGGAGGTGTCGTACGGTACGGCTTTGACCCAACGCTGAGCCAGCCGGGCGATCCGCTCGCCGTACAGCTCCGCGGTGATCCGGTCGCCGCGCGATCCGGCGTGCTCCGGCCCCTGGTCGGCATGGCTCTGACTCATCAGCCCCAGCCACGAGCCCAGCCGGTTCACATCATCGCGGGCGCCGCCGCTCCAGTTGTTGCCCGGCATGTCGCCCACGCCGATCCACTGCATGCCCATCCGCGCCGCGAAGACCGCCAGTTGCTCCAGAGCCACCAGTTTGTCGCCGCTCTGCGAGGCTCAGTACTCCCGAAGCTGCCGCGAAGTGACATGTAGCTCTCTGTAGCCGATCCGATGGTCTGTTGTCCCGGTCTCCAACGTTCTGACCCTGACCCGCTCGTGCTCGCGCCACCTTGGTCGCGTTGCGGTGATCGAGGAGAGGAGTTGGGGCGGGCCGTGCGCACGGCCTTCATCCGCGACTACCTCGCCGACGCCGACCTGCGCCGGGAGATCGGCGAGGGCCTGCAGGTCGTCGAGAACTGGAACAGCGCGAACCACGACCTTTTCTACGGCAAGGACGGCGAACTGACCGACAAGGACAAGGAGAGCCAGGAAATCTCGATGCTCGCCCTCCACCTCCTCCGGTCGGCCCTGGTCCACGTCAACACGCTCCTGGTCCAAGAGGTACTGGCCGAGCCGAAGTGGGCGGACAAGCTCACTGAGGCGGACCGGCGCGGCCTGTCCCCGCTTTTCTGGACCCACGTGAACCCCTACGGCAGGTTCGAGCTCGATGTGAACCGCCACCTGCGCCTGGGCCCGCTCCTCCCGCAGCAACGCACCCCCGAGGACCACTCCACGCGATCCTCAGGCACAATGACGCCTTGATCCTTTCGGTCCCGTACCTGTTCAATCAGCAGATGAATGAGACCGATGCTGACCTGGGCGCCTGGGCCGCGCTGTCCGAGGGCTACCACCCCTCCGAGCGCGTAGCTACCTCGTGGTTGCGCGGTCTGGGCGCCAACCGGGGAGCCCCGGCGGAGGTGCTGATCAGTCTCTTCGATACAGGGAAGCCGCTCTTCGTGCACTTCCTTTACCGCGCTGACCTCCCGCCCGGTGTCCTGGACGCAGCAGTGGTCCATCCCGCGAAGGCAGTCCGCGGCACAGCCGCAGAATCGGGGAGACTCTCGCCCGAGCAGTGGAGCCGACTGCTTGCCACCACGACAGATCCGAAATTCCGCAATACTCTGGCCGAGCTGGCGGCGGAGCAGACCGCACACCGGGCATCCGGAGCGCGCGTCGGTATCGAGCGAGCGCCGGACTCCGATTCCCGACCGCCTGAAGGCCCGGCCGAGATCGCGGCGCTGGCGGCCACCGTTCCGGACATCACCGCCGATCACCGCACGTACGCGGTGTGGTGGATCGTCGCCCTCCACGATGACGCCGACGCGATGCGTCAGCTCGCGGTGTCGCCGAACCTGCGGATCCGCCGCAGCGTGGCCCGTGCCCGGCGCCTTCCGCCGGACGTGGTGGACCTCCTCGCCCACGATGAGGACCGCATCGTACGCCTCTTCCTCACCGAGTCCTGCGACGATGCCCCAGCGGACGTGCTGCTGGACGTGTGGAGCTGGTGGCACGGCAGCTTCTCGTTCCCCGGACGCCCCCGCAACCACCCCAACTTCCCCCGACATGACCTGCTCCGCTTCGCGGAGGACCCGGAGCCCCGTATCCGCCTGCTGGCGCTCGACGATCACGCGTCGGACGCCTCCCTCGTCGAACTGTTCAGCCGCGACCCCGACGCCCAAGTGCGACGCGCCGCTGCCGACGACCCGCGACTGTCTCCCGAATCCGCAGTCAGGCTGGCCGGCGACGCCGATTACGCTGTCCGCAGCTCGGCCTGGCGGAACTCGGCCCTGCCGCCGGAGGTTCTAACCCCCTTGCTCCTCGATGCACAGAGTGCCGAGGACGCCGCCCGTAACCCTGCGATCCCCACGGCCGCGATGCACCGCATGATCGCCCTGGCTACTTCGCGCCCCTGACGCCCATGCGAACGAGCCGCTGCCTGGGTCGGCTGATCCAGGCGAAGGCGACACTGTGCCTATGCCTGTGACTAGGCTGCGGGCATGACGGAGCACCCCGGTTTCGGCGTGATGCTGGCGTGGCTGCTGGACCACAGAGAACTCAGCGGGCGGGAGCTGGCCGATCGCGCCGGGTTGACGGAAAGCGAGGTCCGAGCGGTGCTGACGAGGTTCTGGACCGCATCAGGTTCCTGGCCAACTTGAGCCACAACCTTCCGGGTGTCGCACGACCACGTGCCAGGAGGCCCTCCCGCCAGGGCAAGCCCATCGGGAGCTTCGATCAGGCGATGACCGAACGGCCGATGAGCTGGGTGTGGAACACCGCCGGCCCGGACGCCCGCGCATGGATACTGCGTCACATCGAACAGGCAGGGCGAAGCTGGACGCCACCCCCACCGCTGCCACAATCCCGCAGGGCCCCGTCGCCGATGACACCGCGGCAACGGATTGGCCTTCTGCTCAGACGATGGCCGGTCAAGGCCCCCACCGGGCGCCAGCCGCTACCCGCAGCAGCGAACGTTCTCAAGGCCCTCGACACCGAAGCAGTCTGCGCCTTGAACGACGAAGCCCGTCGGCTTCGGCTCGGCCTGGGGGTGGCGGATCATGGTTCCGGGCCTATCTCGCCCCCGACGGCGTCCACTATCTGCTCCCCGATCCGGCGAACTACTACTGGCCCGGCACTCCGAACGCCCGCGGCGGCGAGATCGATTGGTGGCAGTGCACCATGCTGCTCCAGATGTACAACGGAGAGCAGGTCAGCGGCATGGTCGCCGTACTTCCGGAGACCTTCACGGCGTTGCCCTCGACATGGCTCCGGAAGGACCAGCTGCGACTCGTCCACCGCGTCCGCTCCATCGAGCGAGACACCTCCCAATGGGGCCGAGACCACAAGGCAGAATGCGCACCGCAACTTTGCGGCTACGTCCCCGAAGCAACCGATAACGCCCCGACGACTACATGACCGCAGCAATGGTGGCATCGCTACTGAGAGCTACTCGCCACTTGGCGGCAGCTTCGGGAGTGCAGGGCCTGCGAGGCGGACACGGGGAACCCCCCGGCCAGCTTGTCCTTCCACGCCTGCGTCGTGAACGGCGGGCGGCGTCGGCGGGGCCAACCTGACCCCCTCGGACCGCCACCGACCCGTGTCACACCTTCCGGTAGCCGTACGCCTCCGTGGCTGCCGCTTCCACCGTGTCGAGGTCGGCACCGGTCGCCGCCGTCACCACCGCGGCCACCGCGCCCTCGACGAACGGGGCGTCCACCAGCCGGGCGGTGTCGGGCAGTTCGTCGCCCTCCGCGAGCAGTGCCTTGACTGTGAGGATGGCGCTGCCCAGATCGGCGAGGACCGCGATCCCGGCGCCCCGGTCCACCGAGGCGGCAGCGGCGGCGATCAGCTCGGCGCTCGTGCCCAGCCCACCGCCCTCCGTGCCGCCCGCCGCGGCGACCGGCACGACCGGGCCGCCGCCCACGAGCCCCCGCGCCAGCTCTGCCACGGCCAGGGCGACCTCCGCGCTGTGCGAGACCAGCACGATGCCCACCAGTTTCTCGTCGCTCACTGGTGCCTCACTCCTTGTCGGTGTGGGTGTCGGAGTCGGCGTCGGTGAGGGCGGCGATCAGCAGTGCCGCCGACGTGGCGCCCGGATCCTGGTGCCCGATGCTGCGCTCCCCGAGATAACTTGCCCGGCCCTTGCGGGCCTGCAGCGGTGTCGTCGCCTCCGCCCCCTGCTCGGCGGCGACCCGGGCGGCGCCGAAACCGTGGGAGAGGGCATCGACGGCCGGCACCAGCGCGTCGATCATGGTTTTGTCGCCGGGCGCGGCGCCGCCTAGTTGCATCACGGCGTCCACACCCGCGCGCAGTGCCTCGGCGAACCGTGCCTCGTCCACCTCGGCCGCGTCCCCGAGCGCCTTCCCGGTCCGGCGCAGCAGCGTGCCGTAAAGGGGTCCCGAGGCCCCGCCGACCGTCGAGATCAGCTGGCGCCCCGCGAGCACCAGGACGGCGCCCGGTGTCTCGGGAGCCTCCTTCTCCAGCACCGTGCTCACCGCGGTGAAGCCCCGCCGGAGGTTGCTGCCGTGATCCGCGTCCCCGATGGGCGAGTCGAGGGCCGTGAGCCGGTCCGCCTCGCGGTCGACGGACGCGGTGGTCACAGTCATCCAACGACGGAAGAAGTCGGCGTCGAGCACTGGATCTCCTTGCATGGTCGATACGTTCGGAGTGCCTGTTCCTGTTCCTGTGTCTGTTCCTGTGTCTGTCTCAATCTTTGTGTCTGTCTCGGTCTCCACCTCTGTCTCTGGCGTTGTCCCTGCGTCACACACCCCAGCGCAGCCCCGGGGTCCGCACCGGCGCGTCCCACAGGCGCAGCAGTTCCTCGTCCACCTGGCACAGGGTCACCGAGGCGCCGGCCATGTCGAGGGACGTCACGTAATTGCCCACGAGAGTACGGGCGACGGCCACCCCGCGCTGGGACAGCAGGCGCTGCACCTCGGCGTTGAAGCCGTACAGCTCCAGCAACGGCGTCGCGCCCATGCCGTTGACCAGGACGAGGACGGGATTGCGGGGCGTCATGTCGTCCAGGATCGCGTGGATCGCGAAGTCGGCGATCTCACCGGACGTCATCATCGGCCGTCGCTCCCGTCCGGGCTCCCCGTGGATGCCGACGCCCAGCTCCAGCTCACCGGACGGCAGATCGAAGGTCGGGCTGCCCTTGGCCGGGGTCGTGCACGCGCTGAGCGCCACGCCGAAGCTCCGGGAGTTCTCGTTGATCTGCCGGGCAACCGCCTGCACCCGCTCCAGCGGCTGCCCCTCCTCGGCCGCCGCCCCCGCGATCTTCTCCACGAACAGGGTCGCGCCCGTACCGCGCCGGCCGGCCGTGTAGAGGCTGTCGGTCACCGCGACGTCGTCGTCGACCAGGACCTTGGCGATCTGTATGCCCTCGTCCTCGGCCAGCTCGGCCGCCATGTCGAAGTTGAGCACATCGCCCGTGTAGTTCTTGACGATGAACAGCACGCCTGCCCCGCTGTCCACGGCCGCCGCGGCACGCAGCATCTGATCCGGCACCGGCGAGGTGAACACCTCACCGGGGCAGGCGGCCGAGAGCATTCCGGGTCCGACGAACCCGCCGTGCAGTGGCTCGTGCCCCGAGCCACCACCGGACACCAGTGCGACCTTTCCGGCCACGGGAGCGTCCCGCCGCACGATCACCCGGTTCTCGACGTCGACGGTCAGCTCGGGATGGGCGGCGGCCATTCCGCGCAGCGCGTCCGCGACCACGGACTCCGGGACGTTGATCAGCATCTTCATCGGTACCTCCTGGTGGGGCCGGCGAATGTGCCCTCCCTCGATTTTCGCAACTCGGGGCGGGGTGGGCCAGTCAGCGATGCCGGTGGCCGGCCGTGGCCGTGAGCGGTGGACGTGGGTAGTCAGGACGGCCGGCACCGGGTCGATGCCGAGTCCGGTGACATGTGGGCAGGTGAGGTGCGTGGACAGATGAGGCTCGGCCTCCGCGCAGACGGTTCGGGAATGCTGCTCCCGGCAGTATCCGTGCTGGGACGGCGGGGGTCACGGGTGCGGACAGTGGCCGACGCCGACGCCGACGCCGGGTGGGGTGGGATCGGCCGCGCGGGGGACCTGTGGGAGCGGGAGCCGCTCGGTCCCGCTCCCTGCGGTCTACTGCCGGTGGAGCCGCGTGGGGTACCGGTGCGGAGGTGGGCGGATGTGCTTCAGGCTCCCGTCAGATGGTCGCGGTATCTGGGGTCGGCGGACTTCTGGAACCGCACGCTCCAGAACTGGCAGTCCGGACTGCTGGCCGTCGCCTCGATGGCGGTGCTGTCGATCCATCTGCGGCAGCGGGGCTCACCGGAGTCGAAGCCGGTCGGTGCCGCCCACGACGCCACCGGCGTGGAGGCCTGACCCGGCGTGGGGCGGGCCCCCGGCCGGACGGGCGCCGTGTCGACCCGCCGATGGGGGGCACTCGGGGCGCGACGGTTCCGAGCCGGAGCCGTGGTGCCCAGGCTGGAGGTGCGGGACATGGGTCATGGTGGGAACGTCATCGACGAGCTGGTGACCGATCATCGCGAGGTCGAGGGGTTCTTCGGCCGGATCGAGGCGCTGCCGTCCGGGGCCAAGGACCGCAAGCTGTTCGCGGACCGGGCCACGATGGAGCTGGTCCGGCATTCGGTGGCCGAGGAGGCGTACCTCTACCCGGCGGTGCGTGAGCACCTCCCCGGTGGCGAGGCACTGGCCGACAAGGAACTCGAGGACCATGCGCGGGCCGAACAGATCATGAAGGATCTGGAGGGCTGTCATGCGGACGATCCCGAGTTCGACCGGCTGATCGGCATGCTGATGGGCGAGATCCGCGAGCATGTGGCCGACGAGGAGCAGAACCTGTTCCCGAGGTTGCGCGCGGTGTGTTCGGCGGACGCCCTCGACGACCTGGGCGACAAGGTCCGCAAGGCGAAGAAGACGGCTCCGACGCGTCCGCACCCGGCCGCCCCGGACAAGCCCCCGGCCAACAAGATGCTGGCCCCGGGCGTCGGCATGGTCGACCGACTGCGCGACGCGTTGACCGGCCGCGGCAAGAGCCACTGAGATCCGGCCGGCCGCGGCAAGAGCCACTGAGGCTCTGTTCCGCCCTGCCCCGGCGGCCGGGAACTGAGCTTGGTTCCGCCTTGCCCCCGCCGGGAACTGAGGCACGGCTCCATCTCGCCCCGCCGGGGACTGAGGTCGCCTTCGCCCCACCGTCGGTCGCCGCTCGTGCTGCGTCTGGCCCGGGCGCCGCCCGTCCTGCGTCTTCCGGGCGCGGCGGGTGTGCGCGCGGACGTCAGGCGATGAGCGCCTGGCCTCGGCCGAGGCGGTCGAGGAGCGGGCCGTGGTGGAGGCCGGCCACCGGGGCGAGAAGCTCGGGATGGCGCAGCAGCGCGGCCGCCTGCCGGTCGCGGTCGTCGGGTGCGGTCAGGCGCCGGAAGTCCGGCGGCGTCCCGCGGATGTGTTCGCCCCCGGCGAGGCCACCCAGCGCGTCCGCGGCCAGTGCCGGATCGGTGAGCAGACAGGCCGCCCAGCTCGCCACGACCTCGTCGACCCAGCTGCGCCAGGCGGCGTCGTCCGCGTTCCGCTCGCCGTCCGCGTCCGCGCCGCTGATCCAGTCGAGCCGGGCCGAGCCGCCCGGGCCTGCCAGGCAGACCAGTGCGGCGTCCGTGGCGGTCGGATAGCGCAGCCAGGCCGCTACGGTCACCGCCTGACGGGCCTGTGCCTCGCACAGCGCGGAAGCGAGCGCGCCGCCGCTTGCCGGGTAGGCGCGGGTCAGCCACTCGGTGGTGGCGGCGATGACGGGGGAGAGATCTGCGAGCACGGAGCCGTCCGAGGTGTTCGCGGGGAATCGGGGAGCTGCTGAAACGGTAGCCCGTGGCCCCGTCTGACAACATGGCCGAGCACGCACGACCGACGTGGCCTCGACCACAACACCGAGGTAGATGCTGCCCCTCCAGCCGCCCCGACCGTCGGCCATACGCGCCGCCCTGCCGGCCCCGGCCGGTCCCGTCCGTGCCGACCGATGCCGCTGATTCGGGCGGTGCCCGAATATCCCGCTGGATCCCCTCCGCACCCGCTGGATCCCCTCCGCACCCGCTGGATCCCCTCCGCACCCGCTGGATTCCCTCCGCACCCGCTGGATCCCCTCCGCACCGGCTGGATCCCGTCCGCACCGGCCGGTCCCGCCTGTGCCGGCCGGTCGCCGCCCGAGCTCGAGCCTGTGCCGTCCCCGCCGGGCGGTCCCGCCTGCGTCGGCCGGTCCCGTCCGCATCCGTCGGGGTCCCGCCCGTCCCGCTTCGGCCCCCCAGCAGGAAGTCTCCGCCTGGCGCCCGGCCGTCCCGCTCGTCCCGTCGGTCGCCGACCGATGCCCGGCCGGAACTGCGACCGGACATGCGATCGTGCCCCGGCCGCCAAGGACCGGAACTCCGGCCACGCCCCGGCATGGAGGCGGGTGGGAGGCCTCTGTGATACTGGCGCGGTGCCGTCGACACCTCAGCCGCAGCCGCTGGCCCTGGTTCCTCCGGGTCCCATCACGCCCGACGCGCCGGACGCGATAGCGCGCCCCCTTCTCACCCAGTCCTGGCTGGACCTCACGTTCCTCCACTGGGCCGCGGACCCCGCCGACGTGGCCGGTCTGCTGCCGCCGGGAACCGTGCCGGACACCCTGGACGGTGTGACCTACGTCGGTCTGGTCGCGTTCCGGATGCACCGCGTCGGGTGGTTCCGTCTCCCCGGCGTTCCCTACCTGGGGTCCTTCCCGGAGACGAACGTCCGTCTCTACTCGGTCGACGCGCACGGGCGGCGCGGCGTGGTCTTCCGGTCGCTCGACGCCTCCCGCCTGCTGCCGGTGGCCGTCGCCCGGATCGGCTTCCGGTTGCCGTACGTGTGGTCCCGCATGGCGATCGACGCCGAGGCCGACACGGTCACCTACACCAGCCGCCGTCGGTGGCCCGGCCCGCGCGGTGCCCGCAGCCGGCTCACCGTCCGGGTGGGCGAACGGATCGGTGAACCCACCGCGCTGGAACACTTCCTGACCGCGCGCTGGGGTATGCACAGTGCCTTCTTCGGCCGGCCTATGTACCTGCCCAACGCCCACCCGCGCTGGCCGCTGCACCGGGCGGAACTCGTCGAGTGCGAGGAGGACCTGGTGGTGGCGGCGGGCCTGCCGGCGCCGGTGGGGGAACCGGTGAGCGTCCTGTACTCGCCGGGCGTCCCGGCGCGCTTCGACCGCCCCGGCCGCCCGAACCGCCCGGCAGGCATCCCGACCCCCTGACCGCCCGCCGGCCGCATCGGTCCGCTGCCGCGTCCGTCCACGCCCCACGCCCGGGCACGCCCACGCGTGCCCGTGCCTGTCGGGTCAGACGAACGTCACGGACACGGCGCCGAGTTCGCCGGAGCGCTCCTGTGGCAGGTCGTCGCCGCCGGTCCACGCCGGTCGGTCCCGCGCCCGTGCGTGCCGGACCACCGGCTCGGTGCGTGCTGGCGGACGGCACCATCCGCGGGGACGTCGGTCATCTGGACCAGATCAGGACCTGGTTCGGCCGGCCCATGTGGGACATGGAGCCCGCTGACGCGGACGTGTACTTCGGCAAGGTACTGCGGCACTCGCCCAGCGGCACCCGGCTGGTCCGGTCGAAGGCGTTGAACACGTACTTCATGTTCCTGGAGCTGCGACACGAGGTCTCCCGATCTCCGGCTCACTCGGCGGGATCCGCAGCTGGGCGTCCTCGCTCGTCCCAATCCTACGGAAACGGGCTGGACTTGCTCGCTGTCCAGGAGGTTCTCGGACATTCCTGGATCGCTACGACCACATTCCGGAAGCCTGAACGAACAAAACCCCCTTGCCTAATGGTCAAGAAGTGTTGACCATTAGAGGCATGCCTACCGATGATCTTCCCGAGACGTTCCACGTCACCACTGACGAGCAGCTACGCGCCGTTTCCAATCTCACGCGTCACCGGATCATGGCCGTGCTCCGCTTCGAGCCCGCGACGATTACGCAGATCGCCGAGCGAGTGGGCCTTGCGAAGGGGAGTTCCAGCTACCACGTACGGCTGCTCGAACGGGCCGGCCTGGTGAAGGTGATACGCACGCGGAAGGTCCGGGGGGTCACCGAGCGGTACTACGCGATGGCCGCGCGGGCGATCGTGCTGCCGGATCCGGGCGAGGGAGGGCCGGATGTCCTGATGCGGCATGCGGTGGCGGACCTGGAGGCAGCGCCGCTGGATGGCGAGCGGCACGTACGGATGGCGCATCTGCGGCTCACCGAGGAGCAGTTCGCGGAGCTGGGGGCGCGGCTGCAGGCGCTGGCGGACGAGTACCGGGAGCTGTCCGATCCGTCGCTGCCGGACGCGTCACTCGTCTTCGCACTGTTCCACCCGGCACCGCGCGAGCAGGCCGAAGGGGACGCCAAGTGACTTCAGACGTTCGGAAGTTGCCGACCGGGTTCGGGCGGCTGTGGACTGCGCAGACGGTGTCCTCGCTCGGTGACGGGGTGTCGCATGCCGCGCTGCCGCTGCTCGCGTTGACGTTGACGCGGGATCCGATGGCGCTCGCCGTCGTCACGGCCGCCGGAACGCTGCCGTGGCTGCTCTTCGGGGTGCTCGGCGGTGCTCTGGTGGACCGCTGGGACCGTCGGCGCACGATGTGGGTCATGGACGCGGCACGTGCGGTGCTGCTCGCGATACCGGCGGCAGCGGCCGCGCTCGACGTGCTGAGCATTCCACTGCTCGCGGCCGTCGCCTTCCTCCTCGGCCTCGGCGGACTCTTCTTCGACACGGCCGCCACGGCCTACCTGCCGGATCTGCTCGGCCGTGACCCCGCGCTCCTGGAGCGCGCCAACTCCCGCCTGCGCGGCACCCAGACCGCCGCGTCCGGCTTCGCGGGGCCGCCTGCGGGCAGTGCCCTGCTCGCGCTCGGGCGGGCGGTTCCGCTGCTCGCCGACGCGGTGTCGTTCGCGCTCTCCGCACTGCTCGTACGGTCGCTGCCTGCCGCACCCCGGCCCGTACCGCAGGTCCGTGAGTCGCTGCTGCGGCAGGCGCGGGCCGGCGCCTCGTACGTATTCCGGGATCGGTTGCTGCTCGGGCTCGCGCTGCGTCCGGCGGTCGGGAACATCGCCTTCCTCGCCGTGGAGACCGTACTCGCCCTCTTCGCGCACGATCGTCTCGGCATCGACACCTTCGGCTTCGGCCTGCTCCTCACGGCGGAGGCCACCGGCGGTCTGCTCGGCGCGGGCATCGCCTCCTTCCTCGGCCGACGACTCGGCACCGGCACCGCGCTCACCTGCACGGCCGCAGTCGAGGGACTCGCCATCCTGGGCCTTGCCGTCGCCCCGAACCCGTACGCCGCCGGCCTCGCGCTCGCCGTCTGCGGAGCGGGCATGGGCGCCACGATGGTGCTCGGCCCCTCCCTCCGACAGGCGATCGTCCCCGCCCACCTGATGGGCCGGGTCGCCTCCACCTCCCGCATGCTCGCCATGTGCGCCGCCCCGTTCGGCGCCTTCCTCGGCGGCTGGCTGGCCACCGCCTACGACGTACGCACCCCGCTCTACACCGCCGCCGGCCTCCTCCTCACCATGACCGCCGTCACGTCGACCATGACCAGCAACCGCCTGGTTGAGGCGGCGCTGCGTGCCGCCGCCCCGGCCGATGATCCAGATCACCCGGAATCCCGGGACCCCGTTCAGAAGGGTGCCATTTAGGGCTCCGCGGGGTCGTTGAGCCAGTGCTGAGCACAGTTCGGCGTTCCTCGCCTCGGCCCGGAGTGTCGGGCGCCTGGCCTCCACAGGACGCAACGAGTGGCCCAGCGGGCGGTTCCACAGGACGACGGCGTTGAGGACCAGACCGAGGGCGGCGAGCTGGTCCTCCTGGCCCTCCCAGTACGCCTGGCGGATCTGGCCGCGGCCGCCGTGGCAGATCGCGCGGGCGAGCCGGTGGCGGGACTCCTGGACGGTGAGCTGCCGGTTCATTGCATGAAGAGCGGCCGGATGACCCGCCTCACGCTGCCGCCCACGGTCATCACCCAGGACTCGGAACCGCTGCACCGGCACTGCCGGCTCGCGATGCTCCGCCGGGTCCTGAACGACGACTCCCTGCCCCTGCGAGCCCGGGTCGCCGCGCAACCCGTCAGCCGCATGGTCCGCCTCACCATCGACGACGTCACCGACGACGAGACCACCGTCACCGTCCGGCTGGGAGACCCGCCGTCCCCGCTGACCTCTCACCCAGCGTCATGGCTCGTGGGCCTCAGCCGCGAATACGCGACACCTCAACATGCGGGCCCACCAGTCTCACACCCGTCCCCGGGCCGCGCCCCTCTTACGGACGGCTTCGCTCCTCCGTATGGGTCGCTCGGCCCTATTGGGTACCCGGCGGCCGCGAGAGGGTGGGGAGGGTACGGACCGGCACGTACCTCCGAGCGACCCGATCCGGAAGGGAACCCGAGATGTCCGTCGACCCGCAAGCGACGTCCGCCCGGCTCAGCGACGACGAGCTCAGGACGCTGCACGCTCACTGGCGCGCCGCGAACTACCTCTCCGTCGGGCAGATCTACCTCATGGCCAACCCGCTGCTCACCGAGCCGCTGCGGCCGGAGCACGTGAAGCCGAGGCTGCTGGGCCACTGGGGGACCTCACCGGGGCTGAACCTCGTGTACACCCACCTCAACCGCGTCATCCGCACCCGTGATCTCCATGCCCTGTGCGTATGGGGCCCGGGCCACGGCGGCCCCGCGGTCGTCGCCAACTCCTGGCTCGAGGGCTCTTACACCGAGACGTATCCCGACGTCACCCGTGACGCGGCCGGTATGGCCCGGCTGGTCCGGCAGTTCTCCTTCCCCGGCGGCATCCCCAGCCATGTCGCTCCGGAGACGCCCGGGTCGATCCACGAGGGCGGCGAACTCGGCTACTCGCTCTCGCACGCCTACGGCGCCGCCCTCGACAACCCGGACCTCCTGGTCGCCTGCGTGATCGGCGACGGTGAGGCCGAGACCGGGCCGCTGGCCGCCTCCTGGCACTCCAACAAGTTCCTCGACCCCGTCCACGACGGAGCGGTCCTGCCCATCCTGCACCTGAACGGGTACAAGATCGCCAATCCCGCGGTACTGGCCCGGATCCCCGAACCCGAGCTCGACGAGCTGTTGCGCGGCTACGGCCACGATCCGATCCATGTCACCGGCGACGAGCCCCACGCCGTACACCGCGCGATGGCACAGGCCATGGACACCGCGCTGGACCGTATCGCCGCCCTTCAGCGCGCCGCCCGTGAGGAGGGCTCCGGCGAGCGCCCCCGCTGGCCGGTGATCGTGCTGCGCACCCCGAAGGGCTGGACCGGCCCCGCCCATGTCGACCAGCTGCCCGTCGAGGGCACCTGGCGCGCCCACCAGGTGCCGCTGTCCGCCGTCCGCGACAACCCCGAACACCTGCGCCAGTTGGAGGCCTGGCTGCGCTCCTACCGGCCCGAGGAACTCTTCGACGCGCACGGCGGCCCCCGCCTGGACGTACTCGCCTGGATCCCCGACGGCACCCGCCGCCTCGGCTCCACCCGGCACGCCAACGGCGGGCTGCTGCTGCGCGAACTGCCCCTGCCGGACCTGGACTCGCACGCCGTCCCGGTCGACAAGCCCGGCACGTCCCGGCACGAACCCACCGCTGTGCTCGGCGGACTGCTCGAGGAGGTCATGCGCGCCACCGCCGACCGGCGGGACTTCCGTCTCGTCGGCCCCGACGAGACCGCCTCCAACCGTCTCCAGGCCGTCTACGCCGCCAGCGGCAAGGCCTGGCAGGCGCAGACCCTCCAGGTGGACGAGAACCTCGACCGGCACGGCCGGGTGATGGAGATCCTCTCCGAACACACCTGCCAGGGCTGGCTCGAGGGATATCTGCTGACGGGCCGTCATGGCCTGTTCTCCTGCTACGAGGCGTTCGCGCACATCGTCGACTCGATGGTCAACCAGCACATCAAATGGCTGCGCGTCACCCGAGGGTTGTCCTGGCGCGCCCCCGTCGCCTCCCTCAACTACCTGCTCACGTCCCACGTCTGGCGCCAGGACCACAACGGCTTCTCCCACCAGGACCCCGGCTTCGTCGACCACGTGCTCAACAAGAGCCCCGAGGTCGTGCGCGTCTATCTGCCGCCGGACGCCAACACCCTGCTGTCGGTGGCCGACCACGTCCTGCGCAGCCGTGACTACGTGAACGTGATCGTGGCCGGGAAACAGCCCTGTTTCGACTGGCTGAGCATGGACCAGGCGCGCGCCCACTGCGCGCGGGGCGCCGGCGTCTGGGACTGGGCCGGCACCGAGGACGGCACCCGCGAACCCGACGTGGTCCTCGCCTGCGCGGGCGACGTCCCCACCGAGGAGGTACTGGCCGCCGCCCAGTTGCTCCGCCGCGACCTGCCCGACCTCGCCGTCCGGGTCGTCAACGTCGTCGACATCGCCCGCCTGCTGCCGAGCGGCGAACACCCGCACGGCATGGGCGACTTCGAGTACGACGGACTCTTCACCACCGACAAGCCCGTCATCTTCGCCTACCACGGCTATCCCTGGCTGATCCACCGCCTGGCCTACCGCCGCACCGGCCACCGGAACCTGCATGTGCGCGGCTACAAGGAGATCGGCACCACGACCACACCGTTCGACATGGTCGTCCGCAACGACCTCGACCGCTACCGCCTCGTCATGGACGTCATCGACCGCGTCCCCGGCCTCGCCGTGCGCGCCGCGGCCGTACGCCAGCGGATGGAGGACACGCGACTGCGCCACCACGACTGGATCCGCGCCCACGGCACCGACCTTCCCGAGGTCACCGACTGGGTCTGGGACGGCTGAGACGGCCGCTCACCCGCGACCGGGCAGGGCGCACGGACCGGGGCGGACGGCGCAGGGGAAGGGGCAGCGGGCGGGTCGTCGTGCGCCCTGGTGAGGCGTCCCGCCGGGTGCTTACAGTGGTCGGCCAGCCCTGCACGCGGATCCGGCGGGGCGAGTCCCACCCCCGTGGTCACCAGTCGTCCTCGTCCCCTGCCCGGCACCCGTCCGGACCCGGGTACGGCTCCACGCACCGGAGCGGCTGCCGGGGCGACGGGCGCGACGACCACCCGCGCGACAGGCACCATCCCTGACACCGCTCGGGCCGTGTGAGCGCTGCCCGCGGTACGAGCGCGCTTCGTGAGCCACTGGAGGCCACTGTGTCCCGACCGTGTATCGCCCTGATCGCCGACCCCACCTCGCCCGAAGGCTGCCGTGAGTACCTCGCCGACGCCGTGGAACTGCTCACCGGCGCACCGCCCGTCCGGGTCGACTCCGGGCACTTCGCGACCGGCGGAACCGGCCGAGGTGTCCGCGACGGCGGCCGGTTAAGGCTCCAGGTGCCCGAGGAGCGGCTGGACTTCGCGCCCGACGTGGTCCTGCTCTACGAGATTCCGCCGCACCACCGGCGGGCCCTCGCCGGCTTCCAGGAACTCCTTGAGAGCCACGACGTGGTGACCCTGGCCGCCGGCCCCGACGCCTGGCGGACCGCGACCGAGAAGAACCTCACCGTCGAGCGCTTCGTCCGGGACGGGGTGCCACAGATGGAGACCGCCGTGCTGTCCCGGCCCACGTCACGGGAAGCGGCCGACACGTTCGACCGGCTGGGCCGCGACACCTGGGCCCGGCCCGTCGTCGGCACCGGCGGCAACGACACCTTCCATGTCACCACCCCCGCCCAACTGGAGGATGCCGCCGCCTACTACGCCGAGCGCGGCACCGACTGGCTCCTCTCCAGGGACGCCGGCAACATCACCGCCGACGGGCTGCGCCACCAGTTCCGCGTCTTCGTCCTGGGCGACCGTGTCGTGCACGCGCGCGAGCACCTCCAGCCCGCGACCGACACCCCCTGCAACACCTGCCAGGGTGCCACCGCCGTCCATCTGACCCCGTCGGAGCTCCAGCCCCGGCTCGCCGAACTCGCCGTCGCGGCCACCGCGTCGGTCGGGCTGCCCTTCGCCGGTGTCGACCTCGCCGCGGAGAACGGCGGGGTCGTCTTCGAGGTCAACGTGCAGCCGGCCTTCGTCGACGACGAGGTCGAACTCCGGGCGGTGGCCGTGCCGTACGTCCAGGCACATCTGGACGCCTTCGCGCCGGCCTTCGGCGACCGGCACCGGGGGCTCACAGCTTCAGCGTGAACCACGTCGTCTTGCCCTCGTCCGTCGGCCGCACCCCCCAGGCGGCGGCGAGGGCACGGACCAGGATCAGGCCGCGGCCCGACTCGGCGTCCTCCACCGCCACCCGCGGCTGGGGGAGCTGCGGGCTGCGGTCGCTGACCTCGACCGTGAGATCGGTGGCCGTGCGGTGCAGATGCAGGCCGACCGGACCCTCCGAGTGCTGGACGGCGTTCGTCAGCGTCTCCGACAGCAGCAGGAGCGCGTCGTCGGCACCGGCCGTACAGTTCCACGAGGTCAGCGCCTTGTGCAGAAAGGCACGCCCCTCCGGCACGGAGGCCGGGGTGGCCGGGAAATGGGTGGTGACGGCGGCCAGCGGCGCGGCCGGCAGTTGCGCGAGCAGCAGCGTCACGTCGTCGTTGTGGCCGTCGGCGTCCGGCAGCAGCCCCGCGAGGACATGATCCGCCGCTGCCTCGAGACACGGTGTCCCGACGAACAACTCACTGAGCAGTACGGTCAGTTCGTCTATCCGTACCTCGATGTCGCTGCCCGGCGTCTCGATCAGGCCGTCCGTGTAGAGCACCAGGGTGGCTCCCGGCGGTATCTCCGAACTGGATTCCTCGAAAAGGATGTCGCCCACGCCGAGCGGCGCGTTGACCGGGCAGGGCAGGGGGTTGATGCCCTCGCCCACCCCGGCGACCAGCACCGGCAGATGTCCCGCCGAGCACACCGTCACCGTGCCCGTGTCCGGGGCGATCACGAGGTAACAGCAGGTGACGAGCTGGTCGGGCACGTCGAGGTCGGCGACGCAGGTGTCCAGCGCCCGCATCAGCTGCCGAGGCTGCATCCCGGTCTTGGCCAGCGCGTGCGCGGCCGACCGCAACTGGCCCATCACGGCGGCCGCTTCCAGCCCGCGGCCCATGACATCGCCTATCAGCACACCGACCCGGTCGGCGCCCAGCGGAATCAGGTCGAACCAGTCGCCGCCCACGCCTGCGCCCTGGGTGGCGGGCCGGTAGCGGCTCGCGGTGGCCAGGCCCGGCAGGGCGGGCGGGGTGCCCATCAGACTGCGCTGGAGTGTCAGGGCGATGTGCCGCTGCTGTTCGTACAGGACCGTGAGCTCGGCCTCCGCGCGCTTGCGGTCGCTGATGTCCCGCACGATCGCGCAGGCCCCGACCACCGTGCCGTTGGTGTCCCGGGTCGGCCACAGCGTGACGTCCACGTCCAGCAGTTCCCCGGTGCTGGTCAATCGCAGCGTCTCGTAGTGCTCGACCTTCTCGGCGTGCCGCAGCCGCTTGAGCAGCTCACGGACCTCGTCCCGCAGCTCCGGCGGCGCCAGCATCGACACGTGCCGGCCGATGGCCTCCTCGGCCGTGTACCCGTACAGGCGCTGCGCGGCCGCGTTCCAGTAGGTGATGTACCCGTCCAGCGTCTTGGCGAGGATCGCGTCCTGCGACGACTCCACGAGGGCGGCGAGCTCGTTGATGCGCGCCTCGGCCGCCTTGCGGTCGCTGACGTCACGCACGGCCGCCGACACCAGCAGGCCGTCCGAGGTCTCCAGCGGACTCAGGCTGATCTCGACGGGGAACTCGGTGCCGTCCTTGCGCAGCCCGTGCAGTTCGAGTCCGGCGCCCATCGGGCGTACCTGGCGGTTGGTCGTGTATCCGCTGCGGTGCGCCGTGTGCTGGTCGTGGAACCGGTGCGGGATCAGCAACTCGACCGGACGGCCCAGCAGTTCCTCGCGGCCGTGCCCGAACAGGGCCTCCGTCTGGGCGTTGACGAGTCTGATGGTGCCGGTGTCGTCGACGATGACCATGGCGTCCGGCGCCGCCTCCAGCAGCCCCCGGAACCGCTCCTCGGCCCCGCCGACCCCGTCCTCCGGCTGGGGCGCTCCGCAGCCGCACCGTTTCTGCTGGGCCTTCTCCTGGCCCTTCTGCTTCACGCTCCGCTTCATGGTGCCCGCTCCCGCCCCCGCGCGCCGCACCGGTTCCGCCCGCATCACGTCGGCCATCTCCACCTCATCCCGCACTACGAATCAGGCCATCTCAGCGCCTCCGGCCCGCCCGCGCTCCGCGTTGTCGTTTACTGTCCGCGACCTGTCCGAACCTGAACGCGACCGAAGCGATCAGGATTCGAGAAGCGCCGACCTGCGGGTCACAGCTAGCGTTGCGTCGGTCAGAACGAGCCAGGCGACGCCCAAGGCCGCGAACAACGGTCCCGAGCGACAGATGGAGAGACGATGAGCATGGCCAAGAGGACGGACACGCCGCCTGCGCAGCACGTCGCCGACAGCCACGACCTGATCCGCGTGCACGGGGCGCGCGAGAACAACCTCAAGGACGTGAGCATCGAGATCCCGAAGCGCCGTCTGACGGTGTTCACCGGCGTCTCCGGCTCGGGCAAGAGCTCGCTGGTGTTCGACACGATCGCCGCGGAGTCGCAGCGGCTGATCAACGAGACCTACAGCGCCTTCGTGCAGGGCTTCATGCCGACGCTGGCACGGCCCGAGGTCGACGTGCTCGACGGACTGACGACCGCGATCATCGTCGACCAGCAGCGGATGGGCGCCGACCCACGCTCCACCGTCGGCACCGCCACCGACGCCAACGCGATGCTGCGCATCCTCTTCAGCAGGCTCGGCCGGCCGCACATCGGCCCGCCCACGGCGTACTCCTTCAACACCGCCACGGTCCGGGCGAGCGGCGGGATCACCGTAGAGCGCGGCGCCAAGAAGACGGTGAAGGCGACCTACTCCCGTACCGGCGGCATGTGCGTCCGCTGTGAAGGCCGCGGCACGGTCTCCGACATCGACCTCACCCAGCTCTACGACGACAGCAAGTCCCTCAACGAGGGCGCGCTCACCATCCCCGGCTACAGCATGGACGGCTGGTACGGCCGTATCTTCGGCGGCTGCGGCTTCTTCGACCCGGACAAGCCGATCTCCAGGTTCACCAAGAAGGAACTGCACGACCTCCTGCACAAGGAGCCGACGAAGATCAAGGTCGACGGCATCAACCTTACCTACGAGGGCCTGATCCCGAAGATCCAGAAGTCGATGCTGGCCAAGGACATCGACGCGCTCCAGCCGCACATCCGGGCGTTCGTGGAGCGGGCGATGACCTTCACCACCTGTCCCGAGTGCGAGGGCACCCGGCTCAGCGAGGGCGCCCGGTCGTCGAAGATCAAGAAGATCAGCATCGCCGACGAGTGCGCGATGCAGATCAGCGATCTGGCCACATGGGTGCGCGGGCTCAACGAGCCGTCGGTGGCGCCGCTGCTCACCGCGCTCCAGCACACCCTCGAGTCGTTCGTGGAGATCGGGCTCGGCTACCTCTCGCTCGACCGGCCGTCGGGCACGCTGTCCGGCGGCGAGGCACAGCGCGTCAAGATGATCCGTCACCTCGGCTCCTCGCTCACCGACGTCACCTACGTCTTCGACGAGCCCACCACGGGCCTGCACCCGCACGACATCAGCCGGATGAACGACCTGCTGCTGAGGCTGCGGGACAAGGGCAACACGGTCCTGGTCGTCGAGCACAAGCCGCAGACCATCGCGATCGCCGACCACGTCGTGGACCTCGGCCCCGGCGCCGGCACGGCGGGCGGCTCCGTCTGCTTCGAGGGCACCGTCGAGGGACTGCGGGCCGGCGACACCGTCACCGGCCGGCATCTCGACGACCGGGCAGCCGTCAAGGAAGCCGTGCGCAAGCCCGCCGGCACCCTGGAGATCCGCGGCGCCACGGCGCACAACCTGCGCGACGTCGATGTCGACATCCCGCTCGGGGTGCTGACCGTCGTCACCGGCGTCGCGGGCTCCGGCAAGAGCTCCCTCGTGCACGGCTCCATCCCGGCCGGTGAGGGAGTGGTGTCCGTCGACCAGGGCGCGATCCGCGGCTCCCGGCGCAGTAACCCGGCGACGTACACCGGACTGCTCGACCCGATCCGCAAGGCCTTCGCGAAGGTCAACGGGGTGAAGCCGGCACTGTTCAGCGCCAACTCCGAGGGCGCCTGCCCCACCTGCAACGGCGCGGGCGTCGTCTACACCGACCTGGCGATGATGGCGGGCGTGGCCACCACCTGCGAGGAGTGCGACGGGAAGCGGTACCAGGCCGCGGTTCTCGAGTACCGCCTCGGCGGTCACGACATCAGCGAGGTGCTCGCGATGTCGGTGACCGAGGCCGGGGAGTTCCTCGGCGCGGGCGAGGCGAGCACTCCGGCCGCGCACCGCATCCTGGGCCGGCTCGCCGACGTCGGGCTCGGCTACCTCAGTCTCGGCCAGCCGCTCACCACGCTGTCCGGCGGCGAGCGGCAGCGGCTGAAGCTGGCGACCCACCTGGGCGAGAAGGGCGGCGTGTACGTCCTCGACGAGCCGACCACCGGCCTGCACCTCGCCGACGTGGAGCAACTGCTCGGCCTGCTCGACCGGCTCGTCGACGCGGGCAAGTCGGTGATCGTCGTCGAGCACCACCCGGCGGTGATGGCCCACGCCGACTGGATCATCGACCTCGGCCCCGGCGCGGGCCACGACGGCGGCCGGATCGTCTTCGAGGGCACACCCGCCGAACTCGTCGCCGCCCGCTCCACCCTCACCGGCGAGCACCTCGCGGACTACGTCGGCGCCTGACCCGGGGGGCGCCCGAGGAGCGGGGCGAGCCGTCACAGC
>NZ_JBHWUU010000051.1:0-70842 GCF_042737375.1 Streptomyces sp. NPDC060000 | reverse complement strand
GCGGCACCCCGCGTGGGGTGCCGCCCTTCCCGTGTCTACCGCTGTTGCCTGGCTGCTGTACGGCCTACGGCTCGAACTTGTAGCCCAGGCCGCGGACCGTCACCAGGTACCTGGGGCCCCCGGGTCAGGTTCGAGCACCATCCTCGACGCACCCCTCACACCGCTACGCGGGCATCGGAGTGCTGCGCCGGACTCCGTCCGTCGGCCACAGCGAACCCCTCGGCCTACGGCTCGAACTTGTAGCCCAGGCCGCGGACCGTCACCAGGTACCTGGGGGCCCCCGGGTCAGGTTCGATCTTGGCGCGGAGGCGCTTGACGTGGACGTCGAGGGTCTTGGTGTCGCCCACGTAGTCGGCGCCCCAGACCCGGTCGATGAGCTGCATGCGGGTCAGGACCCGCCCGGCGTTGCGGAGCAGCATCTCCAGGAGGTCGAACTCCTTGAGGGGGAGATCGACCTTGGAGCCCGAGACCGTCACGACGTGGCGGTCGACGTCCATGCGGACCGGGCCGGCCTCCAGGGCCGCCGGGGTCACCTCCTCCGGCTCGCCACGGCGGCGCAGCACGGCCCGGATACGGGCGACCAGCTCGCGCGAGGAGAAGGGCTTGGTGACATAGTCGTCGGCTCCTATCTCCAGGCCGACGACCTTGTCGATCTCGCTGTCCTTCGCGGTCACCATGATCACGGGGACGTTGGAGCGGCCGCGCAGCTGACGGCACACCTCCGTACCGGGCAGGCCCGGCAGCATCAGGTCGAGAAGCACGAGGTCGGCGCCGTTGCGCTCGAACTCGTCGAGTCCGTCGGGCCCGGTGGACGCGACGGCGACCTCGAAGCCCTCCTTGCGGAGCATGTACGACAGGGCGTCGGAAAAGGACTCCTCGTCCTCGACGACGAGCACTCGGGTCACGGAAGGACCTCCGGGGCGGAAAGCGTCCGGTACGCGGACGAATCGGGGGATGAGGCGCGGGGTGGTGTCTGGGTGGAGCGGTGAGGGGAGGAATGGTCGGCCTCGCCGCCGTCGGCGAGGTCGTCAAGGCCGTCGACGTCGTCGACGTCGTCGGCCTCGTCCGGATCGGGGTGCTGATGCGCGCGGTCACGGGCCACGCCCGCCTCCGGCAGCCGCAGGGTGAAGGTGGAGCCCTGGTTCTCGGCGCTCCACACCGTGACCTCCCCGCCGTGCGAGGCGGCCACGTGCTTGACGATCGCCAGCCCGAGACCCGTTCCGCCCGTCTGACGGGATCGAGCCGGGTCGACGCGGTAGAAGCGCTCGAAGATGCGCTCCTTGTCCTTGTCGGAGATGCCGATGCCCTGGTCGGTCACGGCGATCTCGATCAGTTCCCCGCCCGGCGCGTTCACCCGGCGGGCGGCTATGCCGACGCGGGTGCGGGCGGGTGAGTAGTTGACGGCGTTCTCGACCAGGTTGCCGAGGGCGGCGGCCAGCTGGCCCCGGTTGCCCCAGACACGCAGGTCTGCGGTGCCTCCGGCGGCCATGGTGATCTGCTTGGTCCCGGCCTGGTGACGGCAGCGGTCGACGGCCTCGGCGACCAGTTCGTCGATGCCGACCGGCTCGGCGTCCTCGAGGGGATCGTCGTTCTGGACCCTCGACAAGTCGATGAGCTCCTGGACCAGGCTGGTGAGCCGGGTGGCCTCGATCTGCATACGGCCGGCGAACCGCTCCACCGCCTCCGGATCCTCCGAGGCGTCCATGACCGCCTCGGAAAGAAGGGAGAGCGCGCCGACCGGTGTCTTCAGCTCATGGCTGACGTTCGCCACGAAGTCCCGCCGGACCGCCTCGATCCGACGGGCCTCGGTGAGGTCCTCGACGAGCAGGAGGACCAGCCGGGAGCCCAGCGGAGCCACTCTGGCGGACACGGCGAGGGCCTCGCCGCGCCCGGTCCCGCGCCGGGGAAGGTCCAGCTCGGCCTGGCGTATCTCTCCGTCACGTCTGGTGTCCCGCGCCATCTTGAGCATGGGCTCGACGCTGAGCCGGCCGCCGCGTACCAACCCGAGGGCGTAGGCGGCGGAGCTGGCCTTGACGACGGCGTCGGCCTCGTCGAGCACGACGGCGGAGGAGCGGAGCACGGAGAGGACGGTGTCCACACCCGGCGGAAGCACCGGGTCCGTGTGCAGCGAGGTGCGCGTGGGGCGCTTCTGCTCCCGCTCGCTCCAGCGGAACGCCAGCACGGCGATCACACCGGTGAGGACCCCGGCGATCGCTGCTGCTGCGGCGACCGCCGCGTTCACGTCCATGCCACCAGGTTAGGCACGCGATCGGTCCTGGCCACAGCTGTCGAGGTGCGACCTCGAACACTCGTCGCCCAGAGTTCACCTTGGAGCCAGTGGTGGTTCATTTGGGGTGACGGAAATCGACGCGTACGGGGCGGACCGTGGCACCGTGGGGTTCGCAGCACCGGTTCCACGGCCGGTCGGCGCCGGTGCGACAGCCGGCCCCGGCCCGGTTCGCGGCCGGTTCTGGCCCCCGGAACCGAACCCGAACCCCAAGCACGACGTACGAGAGGGAACCCTGATGCGGGACGCGTACCACGAGGAACTGGACTCGATCGGCGACAGCCTGGTGGAGATGGCCCGGCTGGTCGGGTCGGCGATCGGACGCGCCACGACCGCCATTCTCGACGCCGACCTGAAGCTCGCCGAGAGCGTCATCGAGGCCGACAAGAGGGTCGACGAGCTCCAGCACGACCTGGAGGCACGGGCGATAGCGCTGCTGGCGCGGCAGCAGCCGGTGGCGACGGACCTGCGGATCGTGGTCACGTCCCTGCGGATGTCCGCCGACCTGGAGCGCTCCGGCGACCTCGCGCAGCACGTGGCGAAGCTGGCGCGGCTGCGCTTCCCGAACCGCGCGGTGCCGCAGGACCTGCACGCCACGATCCTGGAGATGGGTCAGCTCGCGCAGCGCCTGATGGCGAAGGCGGCGGAGGTCGTCGTCACCAAGGACGTCGACCTCGCCCTCCAGCTGGAGTCGGACGACGACGCGATGGACCTCCTCCACCGCACCCTCTTCCAGCACCTGCTGGACGACCGCTGGAAGCACGGCATCGAGACGGCCGTCGACGTCACGCTGCTGGGCCGCTACTACGAGCGGTTCGCCGACCACGCGGTGGCCGTCGCCAAGCGCGTGGTGTTCCTGGTGACGGGCGAGCACGCGGACGAGCTCCAGCCGGACATCCAGCCGGAGATCCAGCCGACACCGGCAACGGGATCGGGATCGGACGGGGCCTGAGCCGGACGGGGCCTGAGCCGACGGGGCCCGGGCAGACGGGTCTGAGCCGTCGGGCCTGAGCCGTCAGGTCTGAGCCCGGCCGTGAGGGTTGCCGTAGGGGTGACGGGAAGCTGCTGCGGGTGACCGTGACGGATGGCACGGCCGTGGCGTGTGGCATGGCCGTGGCGTGTGGCATGGCCGTGACGGATGGCACGGCCGTGACGGATGGCACGGCCGTGACGGGTGACTGCTGCGGATGACCGTGGGGTCGTCCGCCGGTGGCGTGCCGGATCCGTCCGCGGCGTGCGCAAGCCGCTGTGCGCCGTTGAGCCGTTGATGCGCCCAGCGGAACGGGCGTGCAATGGGCACAGGTCCTACGTCTCCGGGAGGAACCCATGGCCGAGTCCCCCATCACTCCCACGCCCGACCCCGCCCAGGAACGCCCGACCGAGCAGCCCGCCGAGATCAGGAACCTGATGCTCATCGGCGCGTGCGGCTGCGGTTCCGGGTGCGGCTGCGGGTGCCAGTCGGGCAGCCCCTGCCAGTGCGGCTGAAGACGCGCGACGAACGTACGTGAACGAGGGGCTCCGGTGCCGATGTCGGCACCGGAGCCCCTCGTCACGTCCCGTCCGGTTGCTCCTCGTCCTCCGGTCGCTCCGGTCGCCGCGGAGGGAGCGCGAGCGCAGCATGGAGACGAAGGGGCAGCACGGCACGAGACCGGAAGGGGGCGGGCAGCCATGACCCGCTTCATGGACGTCCACCACAACATGCAGGGCATCACCGCCGACCAACTCCTCGAGGCCCACCAGGCGGACCTCTCCGCGGAGGGCGAGGAGGGCGTGCACTTCGAACGGGCGTGGGCGGACCCGGAGTCCGGAACCGTCTACTGCCTCTCCGAGGGGCCATCGGCGGATGCAGTCCTGCGCGTCCACGAGCGCACCGGCCACATGGCGGACGAGATCCACCCGGTGCCGTTGACGGCGTGACGTGCGGTTGACGCCGTTGACGCCGTGACGAGGGCCCGCATCAGGAAGGCTTGACCGCCGATACGGCGGTGACGGTCACCTTGTTGTCACACTCCGCGAACTGGCCGTCGTCCAGGGCGACCTGGTGACGCCCCGATCCCGGCAGGCCGACCACCAGCGTCGGATACACCACGGGCTGCGCACCCGATGCGCAGTACCCGTCGGCTTCCCCCTGCACCTGCACGAAGGTCAGCTTCACCCAGGCCCTGCCCTTCGGGGCCAGCGTCACGGGCGAGGCGGAGCCCTTGGGCGTGACGGAGAGCGGGGAGTTGTGCTCGGGCGAACCGTTGCCGGCTCCCGCGACGGACGGATGACCCTGGAGACGGCAGGCCTTGGCCGAGCTGTTGGTGAACTCGACGACAGCCGCCCCGGTGCCGGTACCGCTCGGCCGATCGGCGGCCTGGTGGGCGGTGACCTTCAGGCTGCCCGCGGGACAGGTCTGCGCGGCACCGGCCGCGGAGACGTCGGCGGCGGGCGTGGAGGCAGCGGAACTCACGGAGGGAGAGGTCGTCAGGGAGTTCGCGGAGGGAGAGCCGGGAGAGCTCGCGGAGGGGGAGCTCACGTGGGTGGGGCTCGCGGAACCGGGACTCACGGATGCGGGACTCGCGGATGCGGGACTCACGGATGCGCTGGAGGAGTCCCCCGACTGGCATCCCGTCACCACCAGAGCGGCGGAGGCGACGACGACCGCCGTCACAGAACCCCGGACCCCGAACCTGTTCCTGTTCGTGTTCGTGTTCGTGTTCTTGTCCCTGCTCATGTTCCCGTTCCCGTTCCCGTGCTCGTTCCCCATCGCATCCGCGTGCTTGTTCTCGTTCTCGTTCTCGTTCTCGTACCGCATGCTGCCCCCGAATCCGAACCGAACCGCCGGGGGCATGGCCCCTCGGCACCGACCTTCGTCGAGCCAGACAGAACGGGCAGGCAATCAGGTTCTCCTGAGTACCGACCTGTGACTCAGCGGTGACGATAACCGGCCATACCGCCCCGACCTGCCCGGCTCGCCGTCCGGCCGCCGCGTGGTGACCACGGGTCACGGGGCGGTCCAGGGCCATGAGGCGCACCGCGCCACACCGCGCCGGGAGGCAACCCGTGGCACACACCGGAACGACCGACGTACTGATCGTGGGCGCAGGCCCGGTCGGGTTGAGCGCCGCCGCCGAGTTGCGCCGGCACGGGGTGCGCTGCCGGCTCGTCGACCGTCTGCCTGCCCGTCTCCCGTACGCGAAGGCGGTCGGCATCCAGCCGCGCACCCTGGAGATCTGGGACCGGATGGGCCTGTCCCGCACGGTCCTGGAGGCCGCCGCCGTGCTGCGCGGTCAGCTGATCTACGTCAACGGCCGGGAGCGAGCCCGCCTCGACCTCACGCTGCCGCCCGAGGTGCCCTACGGATTCGCCGCGCTGCCGCAGTACGAGACCGAGCGCCTCCTCGAGGAGTACGTCGCCGGCCTCGGTACGTGCGTCGAACGCGGCACCGAGCTGCTGTCGTTCACCCAGGACAAGGACGGGGTCACCGCCCGCCTGCGCACCACGTCCGGTACCGACGAGGAAGTACGGACCGGTTACCTGATCGGCTGCGACGGAGCCCACAGCACCGTGCGCAAGGGGCTGGGTCTCGGCTACGAGGGGGCCGCCTTCGACGAGGAGTACATGCTGGGGGATGTAGAGACCGACTGGGACCTGCCGCACGGGTACGGCGTCCGCTCCGTCCACCACGCCGCCGACGGCTCCACCGACGACGTGCTGGTCTGCGTCCCGCTGCCCGGCAAGGGCCGCTACCGCATGTCGATGCTCGTCCCGCCGGAGCTGTCCACGCGGACGGGCGAGGGACTGTCGTCGGCACCGGACGCAGACGGTGTGGCGCACGGTCTGGAGGTGTCGAGCGGCACTCGTGCCCCGGAGCTGCATCACCTCCAGGCCGTGGTCGACCGCCTGGCGCCGAGGGCCGCGGTTCTCTCCCGGCTTCGCTGGTCCTCCGTCTTCCGCATCAGCCACCGCATCGTCGACCGCTACGCCGACGGACGCGTCTTCGTCGCGGGCGACGCCGCCCACATCCACCCGCCCACCGGCGCCCAGGGCATGAACACCGGCATCCAGGACGCCTGCAACCAGGCCTGGAAGCTCGCCCTCGTCAGCCGGGGAGAGGCCGGGGCCGCCCTCCTCACCACGTACGACGCCGAGCGCCGCCCGATCGGCGAGGAGGTGGTCGGCCGAACCGTCCGCCACGCCACCCAGGGCATCGAAGCCGACCCCGACGACCCGCGCACCGTGTTGCTCCGCGAGGCCCAGCTCCTCGTCGGCTACCGGAACGGCCCACTCGCCCCCCGCCCGAGCGACCCGCCCGAAACGCCCCGGCCCGGCGACCGCGCCCCGGACTGCACCGGCCTGACCGCCCCCGCGTCCACCTACCCCTGGCGCCTGCTCGACGTCCTGCGCGGGCGCGCGGGCCACGTGGCGCTCCTCTACGCGACGGACCCCACCGGCCCGGCAGCAGCAGCAGAGGCCGTGCGCACGACCCTGAAAGCGACCGGGGCCGCCGGACCCGCCCTCGAGGTCATCGCCGTACTGGCCCGCGAGACCTCACCCGGGCTGTCCGCCCCCGACGCTCTGCCGCTCCCCGCCTATCGCGACGCCGGCGGCGAGTTCGCCCGCCTCTACCACCCCGACGGCCCCACCGGCTTCGTCATCCGCCCGGACGGCCACCTCGCCACCCGCTTCCCCCTCAGCGAAGCCGGCACGGCCGTCCCCGCCTACCTGAGGACACTGTCCACGCCCCCGTCGACGCCGGGGAGGACCCAACACCAGTCGCAACACCAGCCGACGCGGCGGACCTTGACCGACTGACCGACTGGCCTCACAAGCCCATCGATAAATCACCCACTGATGGGTGTGAACAGGACCAAAACAGTCACTCGCCTACATAACGGACTAAAAGTTACGTGGTCGCGTGAGGAGGAGTGGCTGATGAGCGAGGCAACGCAGAGCAGCACGACGGGGTTGCGGCAGACCGGTGAGACGGCCAAGGCGGAGGCGTCCGCCACCGCCGATCAGGCCAGGCAGGCCGCAGGACAGGTCACGGATACCGCGGTGGACCAGGCCAAGGCCGTGGCGGGTGAGGCCCGACAGCAGGTCGGTGCGGTCGCCCACGACCTGCGGAGCCGTGCGATGAACGAAGCCGACGAACAGGCCAAAAAGGCTGCAGGTTCGCTGCGCCAGTGGGCGGACGACCTGGCCGGGCTGGCGGAGCACGCCCAGAGCGACTCGCCTGCCCGTGGCCTCGCGACACAGGCGGCCGACAGCGGGCACCGGGCGGCCGACTATCTGGACGAACAAGGCGTCGACGGCGTCCTCACCGATGTGCAGGACTTCGCCCGCCGACGCCCCGGCATGTTCCTGGGCGGCGCCCTGCTGGCAGGGCTGGCGGTCGGGCGGCTGGTGAAGGCGGCGTCGAAGTCCGACGGGTCCGCCGAGCGGAACCAGCGGCCTGCGGCGCGCCCTGAGGGGCCACCCACGGGGCTCCCCACGGCGCTCCCCTCCGGTCCTGCGCCCGAGCTGCAGCCGTCCGTCGGCATGCCCACGGGCAGCACGTCGGCCCGTCCGTATCCGGAGGTGTGAGAGATGTCCTCGATCCAGGCCCGCCAGTTGGAGGCGCGTGATGGGGACAGCTCGGTGGGCGAGCTGCTGGCCGCCGTGACCTCCGACGTCCAGACCCTCTTCCGGCAGGAGGTCGAACTGGCCAAGACCGAGGTCAAGCACGAGGCGACCAAGGCGGGCAAGGCGGCCGGCCTGTACGGCGGCGCGGGGTTCGCCGGCTACATGGTCCTGCTGTTCCTGTCACTGGCCGCGGTGCTGGGCCTGGCCAACGTGATGGACGGCGGCTGGGCCGCCCTGATCGTCACCGCCGTCTGGGCCGTGGTGGGGGCGGTGCTGTACCAACGGGGCCGCACCCAGATGCGCACCGTGGAACCGAAGCCCGAGCAGACAGTCGAGACGCTTAAGGAGAATGCGCAATGGGCACGTCACCCGACCAGATGAGGGCCGAGATCACCGCTACCCGGGGGCGGCTGTCCGCCGACGTGGACCGGCTCGCGGACCGTGCCAGCCCCCGGCGTATGGCCCAGCGCCGCACCCGCCGGATGCACGGCGCCGTCTCGGGCATGCGGGACCGGGTCATGGGGACCGCCTCCCAGACCGCCCACGGCGTCAGCGACAGCGCACAGTCGATGGCCGGATCGCTGCAGGAGGGCACCCAGCAGGCGGCCGGCGCCGCGCGTGGAGCGGCCGACCAGGCCACTGAAGCCGTACGGCAGGCTCCGGACCAGGCGATGCGCCAGACCCAGGGCAACCCGCTGGCCGCCGGTCTCATCGCCTTCGGCGCCGGACTGCTGGCAGCCTCGATGCTGCCCACGTCCCAACTGGAACAGGAGAAGGCCGGAGACCTGATGGAGCACGGCGGTGAGGCGCTGGAACCGGTGAAGCAGGCCGCCCTCGACTCCGCCCAGCACCTGAAGGAGGGCGCCAAGGAGGCCGCCCAGAGCGCGGCGCAGGAAGTCAAGGACACCGCCGCGGAGGCCGCCCGGACCACCCAGGACAAGGCCCGCGACCAGGCCACCCAGGTCGCCGACCAGGCCCGCGACTCCGGGAGCCAGGTAGCCGACGAGGCCCGCCAGCAGTCCAACCGCGGCTGATCCGCACCCGGGCCCGCCGCCACCCCGCAGGCACGGTTGCGCCTCACCGGCGGGCCTGGAGCCCCTGCCCGAGCCCAGCCCCCTCGGGGGACCCGCCCACAAACGCCCACAAACGCCCCCGATCCGCGCATCCGCGCAGGCCGGGGGCATCACCACAAGGGCTACTCCCCGCCGACGGGCAGGCCCCGCGCTACGAGTGGCGGCGGGCAACGCCTGACGGCCCGGCCAGGCAACCGACGGCCAGCAACCCAAAAAGCCCCCGCCCCGCGAAGAACTCGCAGGTTGGGGGCTTAGCGGCGTTCGCTTACTTCTTCTTGCCCTGGGTCTTGCCGGGGATCTTGGCGACCTGCGTTTTCGCTGCTCAGGGACGGTGGGATCGTGCGCCTGGTGGTGGTCGTTGGTCGTTGTTGGCCACCGTTGAGCGTCCTCGGACGGCCCAGGGACGGCCCAGCTTCGGCGCGCTCGGCTGACGGCCAGCGCCCTCGATGCGCCCCGTCTGAACCTCAGCCGGCGACAGTCAGCCACGATGGCGGGTGCGCCGATCGACCACGCACGCGTATGCCTCGCTGCACCCTCACCGGCCTCAGCCACGCTGCCGACGCGTCGACCGCAGCAAGCCGCGGCGGCCGAGCCGTGGCGACGATGCCGGAGCCCTCAGCTTGGGAAGCCGAGGTGGTCTAGGGCTCACTATCGGCCTGAACTCGCGTGAGAGGTGCGGGCGCCTGGTAGGCGGGTTCGTTCGTTTCCCGGTGTTCCCCAGTGCCCTGCACGATCTGGCACGCGTCTGGCACGACCTCCTCAGCCGGATGGCTGAGCTCTGTGGTGGTCACCGGCAGATGCACACGAGCCTCTTCAACGGCGCCAGTTTGGCCCGGCCGTGTATTGAGCCGTGAAGCCCCGTTGTCAGTGCGAGTGGCTAGGGTGCGACCACCGACAAGGGTGGCGCTCTGGGGAGGGGCCTTGGGAGCCAAGACGGAACTGCGACTGTCCACCGGCGGGCACATGTCGGCACAGCTGCGACGAGCAGGACGGCGGGTGTTAACCGGATGGCCGCGATGATGCGGCAGCTCTACCGGGAAATCACATGGCCTGCAAATCGGTTTCCACGCCGTTCTTGAATGGGAGTTGCTGCGAGACGTATCGAGCGGTTCCGCCGGACCCATGGAAGGAAATGTGGCAGTCACCACTGAAAGGATTACCTCAACATGGACGAGGTAACGCGCTGCAACGCAAAGGGAAACGATTGGAGCTGCACGAGAGACGAAACCTCAGGGAAACTAGTGAAGGGCTTGTGCAACACCCACTATCAACAGCAACGGAAGGCCGGCTCACTTAAACCTATTCATGTGCCACGAACGACTTGCGCCCTAGACTTCTGCACCTACCCGCATTTTGCGCGAGGATACTGTAAAAGTCATTACGCTCACAGCCTTCAGGGGAAGGAACTACTGCCATTGCAGAAGCGCAAGGCCGTCCGTAGGACCCTGATCCAGGAAGGCCTATCCTTCTGCACCTCCTGCAATACGAAGAAGCCGCTGGAGCATTTTCCCATCACCTCATACGGACTTCCTTCATCATGGTGCAAGGGATGCCAGACGCTACGTCGACGGCTGAACAAGTTCCACATAACGGTCACCTTTTACAAATCCCTTGAAGAGCTCCAAGAGGGGCGGTGTGCAATTTGTCGGTCACCATCTGCGGAAGATCAAGGTTGGAACATTGACCATGACCATGAATGTTGCCCAGGTATTGGATCCTGCGGGAAGTGCATCCGTGGCCTCTTGTGCAGTATGTGCAACTCGCGAGGAATCGCTTGGTACGAAAGACTCCCTAAGGAACTTCAGAAGTTCCATCGAATAAATATCTACCTTGCGGATCCTCCAGCTAATCGGATATACGGGCAGAATCTGAAAGAGGCATGACATGGGCTGTATCAACGGTGATGGTCGGCCCGTCTCAAGTAGGGGAATGTGCAAAACGTGCTACGAAAAGGAACGGACGAGCCAAATCTATCGCCCCTGCATTGAGCAGGGCTGCTCCGGTAACCAGGTCTCACGAGGCCTATGTGGAAAGCACTATCAAAGAACTCTGTCCCATGAACGTAGCTGCCGCGTTTCGGGGTGTTCAGGTAAAATGCGCACGCGAGATCTGTGCCATCGTCACTACCGCGAATTGAAGAAGGGCGTGGAATTCACCCAGCCTCCCACGAAGTACACAGAATGCTCGTATGAAGATTGCAGCAAACCCCACGAGGCGAAGGGGTATTGCAGTAAGCACTATAAGTGGCACAGGTCCGGAGTCAATATCCCCTCAAGGGAACTACTCGATCAAGAAAGGAATGAACTCAAGATTAATGGGCGACGGCGCTGCAAGGGATGTCAAAAAGAAAAGCCGCTCGCGGAGTTTACCCACTATCCTGACGGTTATCCGTTTGCGCATTGTCGGCCGTGCGCAAGCTTGAATCAGCGCCTCCGCAATTATGGGATATCTAGCGAATTCTATCGACGGATCCTATTGTTCCAGGGGAACCGTTGCGGGATCTGCGGAACTGAGACTCCAGGGCGGGGAAGAACCTGGGACATCGACCACGACCACTTCTGCTGTTCGGGAAACTCCAAGGCGTGTGGAAAGTGTACGCGGGGCCTCCTGTGCGGGAGATGTAATTCCTTCGGGCTCGCCTGGTATGAACAATTGCCAGAATCGATGCGAGATTTTGACCTCCTGAACGAATATCTCGCTAATCCTCCTGCGCAGCGTATGAGAGCAGAGTCCACGCAACGCACAACATCGCGCGTCACAGGAACCTGCGCAGAGGAGGCGGAGGACCGACCAGCGAACTGACCCAATTGCATTGGGCCGGACCAACCAAGCGTGGAGCGAGTGATCATGGCCCCGTAAGCTTCCGGCGCGTCGGGCAGTCTGTGGGCCTGCCTGGTGAAGCACGACGTTGGGGCCATGATCTTCGAGGCTCGCGCCAAAGTGGCTCCGTAAAGCCGCGGAGCTGACCGCCCCAGCCACGACGTACCCCTTCTCTGGCGTCAGGCGGCTGATTGCTGTGCGCGGTTCGGGCGCCGGCCGGGCTGGAGCGGGGCGGAGACAGGAGCGCAGGCCCGGCCGGGGGCCGGGCCGCGCGCGGGGAGCGGAGCGAGCCGCCTTGAACCAGTAGAGAAAGTTGTAACTCAGTCGGCTCTGCGGGGCTTGAAGTCGTTCGTGCAGGCCGGTAGTTCGACGCCTTGACGGTGTGCCAGGGGTAGGAAGAGCGCTGGTCGGACCGTCCATGTGATGCGCGTGCTGATGTGCGTGATGGACACCGTCCACGGCTCCCGGCGCAACAAGGCTCGCCTCGTGTCGATGCGGTCGTCGTGGAGTCGTGTCCACGCCTCCTGGGAAGCGGCCGTGTCGAGGGCTGGTGAGATGGTGCGCAGGATCGTCGCCACCCAGTTGTTCGCCTCGATCGCCGAGTACGCGTCGAAGGAGCCGAAGAGCGCCGGCGGGCGTCGTCCGTCCAGTCGTTGCGTCCAGCATTCGCACCAGAAGCCGGGCCTGGTCGTCGTCAGCACGGGTGCCCTCCTCGGCGTGGTTCGGTGAAGAGCTCCGCGGTGATGGTGTGGCCGGCCTCGCTGGCGTGGACGACGATCCGGTGGGCGATCGCGCTGACCATGCCGAGTCCACGGCCGTGTTCGGCGTCCTGGTCCTGGTGCTCGATCTTCGGGGCCGTGCCCGTGCCTCCGGCGTCCGTCACGGATACCGCGACCACCTGCGCCGAGACAGCGACGGCCGGGTGGAAGCTGCCGTACTCGTGTCCGCTCGCCGTGTGAAGGATCGCGTTCGCGCTGAGCTCGCTCACGATCAGCTCGGCGTCCTCGGCAAGAGGGGAGCCACGCAGGACGTCGCGCGTCCATCGGCGGGCCCGGCTGACCTCTTCCGGGAAACCTGGGCAAGACAGTCCCCACACCCGGGCAGTACTCGTATACTCGTGCATACAAGTTCCTTCATGCTGGTAGGCCGCCATGTGCAGCGGGTTCGGACTAGACGAGTTTCACGCCGTCGTGGGCGCGGATGGCCGGCGGGGACGCCGCGTCGAGTGCGTCTATGACGCGGATCGCGAATGCCTCGTCGGCGAGTTCGGAGACTTCTTCACGGGTCACCCAGCGCAGTGCGCGGGTCTCGTCGCCGGTGGTCGGCGTGCCGTCGGCCGCCTCGCAGCGGAAGACCAGCGAGACGATCAGGCCCGTCATGTTCTTGTAAACGCCGGTGAGGGTCGCGGGGAGTGCGATCTTGATGCCGGTCTCTTCGAGGACTTCGCGCTGAAGGGCTTCGGGAATGGTCTCCTCGCGTTCGAGGATGCCGCCCGGCGGTTCCCAGTGACCGTTGTCGCGGCGCTGGATCAGGAGGGCCCGGCCCTGGGCGTCGACGACGACCCCGGCCACGCTCACGGAGTGCGGGCGTTCTGTGCTCACGTTCCTCGGCCCTCTCGGATGGCTAGGCTCTCCACCGTAGCAACAAGCACTCACCCACTCGTCTAGATACCTAAAGGAGTACACACGTGAGCCCTCTTTCTTCGGGCCTGCTCGGTGATCTCGACCCCACGAGTGATCGTGCGGTCTTCCGGCAGATCGCCGACCAGCTGCGTGAGGCCATCGACCGTGGGCGATTCAGGGAGGGCGAGAAGCTGCCCTCGGAAGCTGAGCTCGTCGACCACTACGGGGTCTCCCGGATGACGGTCCGCAACTCCTTCTCCATCCTCCAGGGGGAAGGCCTCGTCCACGCCGAGCACGGCAAGGGCGTCTTCGTCCGGCCGCGTCCGCCCGTGCGGCGTCTCGCCTCGGACCGCTTCGCCCGTCGTCATCGCGAGCAGGGGAAGTCCGCGTTCATCGTCGAAGCCGACGCGGCGGGCAGCCACCCGCAGGTCGATAGCCTTGAAGTGAAGGAAGAGAAGGCCAGCCAGGACATCTCCACGCGGCTCGGGTCCGTGCGGCGGGTCCTCGCGCGTCGGCGCCGCTATCTCCTCGACGGGCGACCGGTCGAGTTCGCCACCTCCTACCTGCCGCTCGACATCGCCCGCGGCACGCAGATCGCCGAACCCAACCCCGGCCCCGGCGGCATCTACGCCCGACTCGAAGAGCTGGGCCACCGCCTCGACCACTTCGAGGAAGAGATCCGCGCCCGGATGCCCTCGCCGGACGAGGTGCGCACGCTACGACTGGCGGCCGGCGTGCCCGTGATCCACCTGATCCGGACCGCCTTCGACACCGAAAAGCGACCCGTCGAGGTCTGCGACACGGTCATGGCGGCGGATGCTTACGTCCTGGCGTACCAGCTCCCGGCGACGTGATCGCATGACCGGTGTCGGTGGGGTGCTAGGCCTCCGGTGTGAACATGTCGCCGATGTTGTTCCACATGAAGCCTTCGCGCCAGTCCGGCTTGCCGGTCGCCCAGCCGATGAGCGCCTCCCGCACCTTCTCCTGCGAGACGGTCTGCGTCTGGTAGTGCTCGGCAGGGACGCCGTCCCGGTACTCCAGCTGGTAGGTGTTGTTGGCCCGGAACAGGACCTGGATGTACCAGTCCCCTTCGAGGTCCTCCTCTTGCCGCTCAAGCACCATGTGCTCGATACCGCGTTGCAAGTTGGCGAGCATCGTCCCGATGGCCGGCTTCGAGGGGCGCTTGACCACGAGGCCGTTGGCGTTTGTCGCTATCAGCATGGCCGGATTCTGACGGATGGGTCTGACAGTGGCCGGCACGCTTCTCGAACTCGTACACCCCAACACGCTTACTCGTATAGACGAGTGGGCAAGTTGTGTGGCAAGGTGATCGTCGCGAGCCCGAGCAATCGGGTTCGCAGATCGCTCCTTGTATAGACGAGTAGATAGGAACGTGCCTGTGCGCACCATCCGTGTTGAGACCTCCGCCGCGACGATCCTCCTCACCGAGGCTCCCGAGCCGAAGGTCCGTGACCGGCAGACCGGCGAGATCGCCAAGGACGCCGTCAGCGGCGAGGCGCTGATGACCATCGGCGTCGTCTACATCGAGGACGGCGAGTCCTCGCTCATCAAGGTCACCGTCCCGGAAGGCGGCGTCTCCGAGGGGCTGAACCTCGGCGCGCCGGTCTCGCTGCCGGGGCTGATCGCCCGGCCGTGGGAGTCCGTGTTCAACGGCCAGCAGCGTCACGGAATCGCCTTCCGGGCCGCTGCCGTCACCCCGGCCGTCTTCCCGGCCGCAATGGGGGCCTCGGCCTGATGTCCGAACTCGCGACGCTTCTGGAGGTAGGTGGTCCCGTCGCCGCGCTCGGCGGTGGGGCCGCCTACACCCGGGCCCACCACCCCGGCCTCTACTGGTCTGCCGTCGGCGGTCCGATATCCACCGTCCGGCTGCTCAGCTCGTACGCCTCGGTCATGGAAGCCTGCGGCCTGACCGTCGCCCCGTCCCGGCTGCGCATCCTCGCCGTCAAGGCCACCACCCGACGGGAAGTGCGCCCCGTCCCGCCCCGCCGGGGCATCATCCGGCCCACCTCGACCGGCTTACGGCTTCGGCTCCGCCTCGCTCCTGGGCAGGAACCCGCCGACGTCGCCGCCTCGGCCGAACGGCTGCGGCATGCCTGGGGCGTCCACGCCGTGTACGTCTCCACCGTCAAGCCCGGTGTCGTCGAATTGCGGCTGGTCGGCTTCGACGTCCTGTGCAAGGTCCGCATGCCTCGCAAGACCGAGGGTGGATTCCTCAAGGTGCCCGTCGCGTTCCGCGAGGATGCCATGCCCTTCGTCCGCGACTACCGGGCCGTTCCCCACCAACTCACGCTCGGCGCAACGCTGTCGGGCAAGTCCATGTACCTGCGCCATCTCGTCTCGGGCCTTGCGCCGCAGGACGTCGCCCTCGTCGGCGTCGACTGCAAGCGCGGGGTCGAGCTGGCCCCATTCGCCGCACGCCTCTCGGCTCTGGCCACCGATCCGGACGAAGCCGCAGAGCTCCTGCCCGTCCTGGTCAAGGAAATGGAGGACCGGTACGACCTGATCAAAGCCCGCCAGGGCATCGCCCCCAGCACTCCGGACGAGGAGATCACCTCCGACATCTGGGGCCTGCCCGACAGCGAACGGCCCGTGCCCGTCGTGCTGTTCGTCGACGAGGTGGCCGAACTGTTCCTGACCGCCACCCGCAAGGACGAGGAACGCCGGGATGAGATGGTCACCCAGCTCATCCGCCTCGCCCAGCTCGGCCGCGCGGCCGGCATCTACCTGGAAGTCTGCGGACAGCGCTTCGGTGCCGAACTCGGCAAGGGCGCGACCATGCTCCGGGCCCAGCTCACCGGCCGGGTCTGCCACCGCGTGAACGATGAGGCCTCCGCGAAGATGGCCCTGGGTGACATCGCGCCGGAAGCGGTCCTCGCCGCATGCGCCATCCCCGCCGAACGTCCCGGTCTCGCCGTCGCGGGTGACACGTCCGGCGGCTGGTCCCGCATCCGCACCCCGTATCTCTCCCTCGGCGACGCCGCTGACGTCTGCCGGGAGACGGCCCATCTGGTGCCGAATCTCCCCGCGCTGAAGCCGTTCCGGCCCTGCGTGCCCGTTCCTCTGTCCTCCGTCGAGCGGCCGGGGCCCGCTGTTCAGCCGAGCCCCCTCACGGACTGAGCCTCACCGCACTCCGGTCGGCGTGACCGTCTCGCGCCACGTCCCTACCCCTCCCATGCCTGAACCAGAAAGGAGGCGTCCTCATGCGCGCTCAACTGGCCCGCATCGACGCGGTACTCGTCCAGGCGCTCATCGCCGCCGCGCTGTCCTTCGCGCACATTCACGACGTCGCGGTGGCGGCCGGACAGGACGGTTGGAAGGCCTGGGCCTATCCCGTCTCCGTCGACCTGTTGCTCGTCGCCGCCTGGCGTCGACTGCGCTCCGGCTCGGCCAAAGGGGCGGCCTGGTGCTGGTTCGTCATCGCGCTCGCCGCCTCGCTCGGTGCGAACGTCGCCACGGCCGGCCTCCTCGACCTCGGCGACGTCCCGGCCTGGCTGCGCATCCTCGTCGCGGGCTGGCCCGCCGTCGCCTTCCTCGGCGGCACCCTCCTCGCCCACACCACACCCAAGACGGCTGACGACGCCGAGGCCATCGAGGACCAGGAGGACGAGCCCGAAACGGCCCCCGAGCCGACCGCCCCGGCTCCACCCGCCATCGAGGCCCCGTCGGACCGCCCGGCCGTCCCGGTCCCGGCCGCCCTCATCGACCACGCCCGCAAGGTCGCCGCCGAGCACCACACCCGAACCGGCACCCCCATGGACGTCACCACCCTGCGCGCCCGCCTCGGCGTCCCGGCGCCCATGGCCGAAGCCATCGCCACCCACCTCTGAAGGGAGCTCTGATGACCGCCAACCGCCGCTTCCGCAACGTCACCCGCATCGGTCCCGTGCAGGTCGGAACCGCCTACGACCACCGCGGCCGCGAGAAGCACACCGCCGCCTGCACCGCCCCGCGCTGCAACTTCTCCGCCGACTACGACAGCCGAGCCGCCGCCGAGCTGGCCGCCCGCACCCACCGCTGCCCCGTCCGTTGAAAGGACCCCCTACCCCGTGACCGTCAGCCTGCCGCTCGTCGTCGTCCTCGGCTTTTTCGCCTGGGCGGCGGTCAAGTTCCTCGGCGTCCGCGTCTGGATCGTCGTCCTGATCACCCTCTTCGGCTTCTGGCTCTCGCGCACCTTCCTCGCCCCCGCCATCGAGTCCGGCACGCGTACCGGTGTCGACGTCGTAAACGACTCACATGACTAGACGAGTAGATAAGGAGTTCGCCGTGTTCCTGCCCAAGTACCCGGACAACCCCACCCCGCCGCCCGCGCACACCCACGCCCCGACCGACTCGGCCCCCCTCCCGGTGCGGCGCCCGCTCCCGTCGGTCTCCGTCGACCAGAAGACCGTCGCAGCCGTGCTCGTCGGCGGAGTCGTCCTCACCGCGCTTCTGGCCGCCGTCGCCGTCACGGCCATCTCGGTCGCCGTCGCCGCCGTGGTCCTCCGCTCGTTGCTCCGCGACCACCACCGCCGCTGACCTGCGGCCTGGCCACCGGGGCGGCGCGACACCGCCACGTACTCGCCGCCCCGGAGGCCCACTCCTCCCGAAGTGCTCGTCAGAAGGAGAACCGTCATCTTCACCCGCGCCACCCCGCCCCCACTCCCGGAACTCAGCAACCTCGCCGCAGGCGGCACCCTGCCCGGTATCCTCCGCCAGCTCTCCGGCCTCGGCGGCTGCACCCACCCGATCCGCCTCGACGGCCACCGCACCGAATACGACGTCGACACCGCAACCGGCGAGATCGGCCGCGTCCTCCACCAGCTCAACTCGGGCGACCTCCCCGCCGGCCAACTCCTCGTCCGCTGCAACAACCGCCGCACGACCCGCTGCGCGGCCTGCTCCGAGGTCTATCGCCGCGACACCTTCCAACTGATCACCGCCGGGCTGCGCGGCGGCAAGGGCACTCCGGAACACGTCGCCACGCACCCCCGCGTCTTCGCCACCTTCACCGCCCCCGGCTTCGGCCCGGTCCACAACCGCCGCACCGACGGACGCCCCTGCCGCTGCGGCACCCACCACGACCAGGAGGACGCAGCCCTCGGCTCCCCGCTCGACCCGGACACCTATGACTACGAAGCCGCCGTCCTCTGGAACGCGCACGCCGGTCCCCTCTGGCGCCGCTTCTCGACCTACCTGCGCCGGGAGGTCGCCAAGCACGCCGGCCTGTCGCAACGGGAACTCCGCGACCACGCCCGCGTCTCCTTCGCCAAGGTCGCCGAATACCAGAAGCGCGGTGCGGTCCACTTTCACGCGGTCATACGCCTCGATGGCCCCGGCGGCGGCGAGACTCCACCCCCGGCCTGGGCCACCGCCGATCTGCTGACCGACGCCATCGGCGCTGCCGCGTCCAAGGTCCAGGTCGACGGCCCGACCATCGACGGTCGAGCCCACACCTTCGCCTTTGGCCGCCAACTCGACGTCCGCACCATCCGATCCGCCGACTTCAACGACGGCCAGGAGCTCACCGAACGCGCCGTCGCCGCCTACATCGCCAAGTACGCCACCAAGGGAGCGGAGACGGCAACGGGAGCTCTCGACCGTCCGCTGAAGTTCGTCGCCGAACTCGCCCAGCTCGACACTAGCGAGCACGCCCGACGCCTGATCCGAACCGCCTGGGCCCTCGGCGCTCGTAAGGATCTCGACCACCTCCGCCTGCGTGCCTGGGCTCACATGCTCGGCTTCCGCGGCCACTTCTCCACCAAGTCCCGCCGCTACTCCACCACCCTCGGCGCACTCCGCGACGCCCGCGCCGAATGGCGACGAACACAGGCAGCGGCGAAGGAACCCTCCCCCGAGACGACTTACGTGCTCGCTCACTGGGTCTTCGCCGGAACCGGGCTCTCCGACGCCGAAGCCTGGCTCGCCGCATCCCTCGAACCCGCCCTCGGAACAGAAGGAGAACCCACCCGTGGCTAGCCGACGCCTCGCCCTGGCCGACGTGGCCGCCGAACCGCGCGCCCTGCCCTCGCGGTACCTGACCCCTGAGGACCTGGTGGAAATGTTCGAGCTGCCCAGCGTCGAGACGGTCTACCAGTGGCGTCGGAAGCGGACTGGTCCCCGTGGGTTCCGCGTCGGCCGGCACCTGCGCTTCGACCCGGCCGACGTGCGCGCCTGGGTGGACTCTCAGCGTGAGAGGGCGGCTGCCTAATGGCCGGGCACATCCAAGACCGCTGGTACAAGACCGAGGTCGGTCCGGACGGCACGGCCCGCAGAGTGAAAAGCGAGCGCTATGGCTCGGGCGCGCGCTACCGCGCTCGGTACGTCGGCCCAGACGGTACGGAGAAGTCCAAGAGCTTCCCCGACAGACAGAAGCGACTTGCTGACCAGTGGCTCGCCCACACCGAGGCGGACATGGCCCGCGGGCAGTACATCGACCCGCGTGCCGCCCGGGTCACCTTTCAGCAGTACGCCGAGACATGGGTATCCACGCAGGGGGCCGACCCGAACACTCAGGCTTCGATGGAGTCGCAGCTTCGGCTGCACGCCTTCCCGTACCTGGGATCGCGCCCGCTCGGCTCCTTCCAACCTGCGCACATCCGGGACTGGGTGAGGCAGCTGAGTGAAAACGGCATCCGGGGGTCGTACGCCCGCACCATCTACTCCAACGTCCGTGCCGCCCTCAGCGCGGCCGTGGACGACGGACACCTTCCCCGGAACCCGTGTGCGGCTCGATCGGTCCGGCCGCCCACCGTCGATGACAGGCGCGTCGCCCCCTGGACGCCGGAACGCGTCTTCGCCGTCCGGGCCGGCATGCCCGAGCGGTTCCGGGCCATGGTCGACCTGGGTGGCGGCTGCGGGTTGCGACAGGGCGAGATCCTCGGCGTGGCCGTCGACGCGATCGACTTCGAGTCGGACACCCTCCACGTGGTCCAGCAGCTCAAGCTGAGCCGAAGCAAGGCCGTCTTCGCCCCGCCCAAGGGGGGCAAGCTCCGGGACGTGCCGCTGCCCGGTCCGGTCGCTGATGCCCTGCGGGCCCACATGAAGCGGTTCCCGCCGGTCGGCATCACCTTGCCGTGGAAGGTGGCGGACGGGCCTCCGGTCACCAAGCGGCTGATCTTCACCGGGCCGCGCGGTGGTCACGTCTGGCGGACGTCGCTCAACGAGGAGGCGTGGAAGCGGGCGCTGGCCTCGGCCGGGGTGATCCCCGAGCGGAAGCCCGGCGAGCCGTACGCCGAGTCCCGCGAGAACGGCATGCACGCGCTCCGACACTTCTACGCCTCGGTGCTCCTGGACGCCGGGGAGAACATCAAGGCTCTCGCCGAGTACCTCGGCCACTTGGACCCGGGTCTGACGCTCCGCGTGTACGCGCATCTCATGCCGTCGAGCCAAGAGCGCACACGCAAGGCAATAACAAGCACCTACGGAAAACGTAAAGAGTTCACGGAAGACCTACAAGGAAACGAGAAGGCATAACAGCTAACCCAATATCCCTCCCTAGCAAGGAAGGGATATTGCTCGCCTCGAAGAGACCTAGACGAGAGAGGCCCGCTAGGCCGCAGCCCGGCCGGGGTGAGCACACCAAAGGCACCGCAGTACACCGCAGTACAGCGAGGGCACCGGAACCCACCCGGCGACTTCTGGAAAGGTTGGGAAAAGCCAGCGTTGTCGTAAGCAGCAGCGCGTCTGACTGTCCACGATCGTGGACAGTCCGTCCACGCAAACGAACAAGAGGGCTTTTAGCTGCACGTTTGTCCAGCGCGTGAGGACTATGGGAAAGTTCCAGCAGCATGCGAATGCCGCCCGTACAGGGGCGGCATTCGTTTCCATTTCCGCACCCGGAACCCTTGCCAGGAACCGACCACAGATGGAGGCCACATGGTCCCACGCGCAGGTGTCACCGTCGACATCTGTCCCCGTGACTTGCCGCTCGCACTCATCGGCACGGCCGGCGGTGCACTCGCCCTCTGGGCCGACGCACCCGCCGAGATCGCCGTCCCCGTGGCGCTTCTGATCGTCCTCGACATCCGGGTCCGCCGCTGGCGTCGTCGCACCTGACGGCCCAGAGACGGCCCAGCCCCACCATAAAGCCCCCGACCTGCCAAGAAACCGCAGGTCGGGGGCTTATCGGTGTCGTGTTACTTCTTCTTGCCCTGGTTTTTGACTGCTTCGATCGCTGCTGCGGCCGCTTCCGGGTCGAGGTAGGTTCCGCCCGGGGTCACCGGCTTGAAGTCGGCGTCGAGTTCGTAGGCGAGGGGGATGCCCGTCGGGATGTTCAGGCCCGCGATGTCGGCGTCGGAGACGCCGTCGAGGTGCTTGACGAGGGCTCGGAGCGAGTTTCCGTGGGCGGCGACCAGGACCGTGCGGCCGGACAGGAGGTCCGGGACGATGGCGTCGTACCAGTACGGGAGCATGCGGACGACGACGTCCTTGAGGCACTCCGTGCGGGGGCGCAGCTCCGGGGGGATGGAGGCGTACCGGGGGTCGGAGGCCTGGGAGAACTCGGAGTCGTCCGACAGCGGCGGGGGCGGGGTGTCGTAGGAGCGGCGCCAGAGCATGAACTGCTCCTCGCCGAACTCCGCGAGGGTCTGCGCCTTGTCCTTGCCCTGGAGGGCGCCGTAGTGGCGCTCGTTCAGGCGCCAGGAGCGGTGCACCGGGATCCAGTGGCGGTCGGCGGATTCGAGGGCCAGCTGGGCCGTGCGGATCGCGCGCTTCTGGAGGGACGTGTGGACCACGTCGGGGAGGAGGTCGGCATCCTTCAGGAGTTCGCCACCGCGGACCGCCTCCTTCTCGCCCTTCTCGTTGAGGTTGACGTCCACCCAGCCGGTGAACAGGTTCTTCGCGTTCCACTCGCTCTCGCCGTGACGGAGGAGGATCAGCTTGTACGGTGCGTCGGCCATGCGTATGAGCGTAATCCACCGCTCCGATCCGTTGTGCGCCCGCTCGTACAGCGGACAGGCCCCCTGACGGTTGACGGGATCTGTTAATTGAGTGGCCTCCCGCGCTTCTCCTCTCGTAAGTTCTGAGCGCCGCCTGAGCCACTTACATCAGCCGTTCGCACCGACCGCTTTCTTTCCGGGGGATCCGCCATGTCCGTCGCCGTCCTGAGACGTGCCGCCCGCGAGACCCTCTCCGGGCTGCCCCGCGAGTTCTGGTGGCTGTGGACCAGCACCCTCGTCAACCGGCTCGGCGGCTTCGTCGCCACCTTCATGGCGCTGTACCTGACACTCGACCGAGGGTACTCCGCCTCCTACGCCGGACTCGTCGCCTCCCTGCTCGGGCTCGGCGGGGTCGTCTCGTCGCTCGGCGGCGGGGTCATGGCGGACCGGCTGGGGCGGCGGCCCACCCTGCTCGTGGCACAGACCTCGACCGCCGCCGCGGTGGCGCTGCTCGGGTTCGTGGAGCACCCCGTCGCCATCGCCGGCGTCGCCTTCCTCGTCGGGATGGCCTCCAACGCCTCCCGGCCGGCCGTGCAGGCGATGATGGCCGACATCGTGCGGCCCGAGGACCGGGTCCGCGCCTTCTCGCTCAACTACTGGGCCATCAACCTCGGGTTCGCCGTCTCCTCCATGGCCGCTGGGTTCATCGCCGAGGTCAGCTACCGCGCCGGGTTCCTCATCGAGTCGGGGATGACCCTCGTCTGCGCGGTCGTCGTCTTCCTCAAGCTGCCCGAGTCCCGGCCGGAACGGGATGAGAAGGCCGTACGGGAGGACACCGTCGGGATGGGGACCGTGCTGCGCGACGGGCGGTTCATGGGCGTCGTGGGGCTGTCCTTCCTCGTCGCGCTCGTCTTCCAGCAGGGATCCGTGGGGCTGCCAGTGGCGATGGGCGCGGCCGGGTTCACACCTGCCGACTACGGCATGGCGATCGCCGTCAACGGTGTGCTCATCGTCGCGTTGCAGATCCCCGTCACCCGGTTCATCGAGCACCGGGACCCGCGACGGCTGCTGGTCGTCTCCTCGGTGCTCGCCGGGTACGGGTTCGGACTCACCGCCTTCGCCGGGTCGGTCGGCGTCTTCGCGCTGACCGTCTGCGTGTGGACCCTGGCGGAGATCGTCAACGCGCCGACCCAGACCGGGCTCGTCGTCCGCCTCTCCCCCACCCACGGGCGCGGGCGCTACCAGGGCATGTACACGCTTTCCTGGGCCCTGGCCTCCCTGGTCGCCCCGGTGATGTCCGGCTTCGTCATCGACCGGTTCGGGGCGGCGTGGCTGTGGGGCATGTGCGCGGTGGTCGGCACGACGGCGGGGGTCGGCTACGCCGTGCTGATGCGGCAACCGCCGGCGACCGAGGAATCGTCCGCCCGGAAGGCCGCCTCCTCCCCTTCCTCCGGCGAGCTCTCCTCCCGCGACCGTGCGGCCGCCGCCCCGGAGCCGGAGACCAGCGCCGCCTGACCTCTGCCGACGTCCGCTACGGGTGCATCCGTGCGCCCTTCAGCGCCTTGTCCACCGCGTTCCTCGGTCCGTACAGCGCCAGGCCCACGAGGTCCAGGTCGGCCGTCGGTACGGCGCGTACCGCCGCGCGGTTGTCGCGGTCGTTGCCGGTGGCGAAGAGGTCGCTGGTGAACACCGCGCGCGGCAGGGACCGGGAGAGCACGCGCGCGTGGGCGGCCGTGAGCGTCTCCTTCGTGCCTTCGAAGACCAGCACCGGCTGACGGAACATCGAGAGGCAGCGCACGCCGTCCGCGTCCTCGTACGGCTCCCCGATCACCTCGGGGAGCGCCGTCCCGAGGCCGCTGACCAGGAACGCGGTGACGTTCAGGCGCTGCCAGGTCGCCAGGTCCTCGCGCAGCAGGACGGCGATCTTCGTATCGAAGCGGACGGGTTCGGTGCTCGGGCTCGGGCTCGGGCTCGTGCTCGTGCTCGGGCTCGTGCTCGGGCTCGTGCTCGCGGTGGCCCCGGCGGCTGTGCTCATGGTGATGCTCGTGCTCGTGGTCATGCGGTGAGACTGCCGGTTGCCGTACGACGACGTCTTGTACGTTCTTTGCATGGCCCCCCGGCAGGAAGTCTCCGCCTGGCGCCCGGCCGTCCCGGGTGTCGTGGAGGTCTTCCACGCCCACTTCACCGAGTACGCGTACCCGATGCATGTCCACGAGGCCTGGACGCTGCTCATCGTCGACGACGGCGCCGTACGGTACGACCTCGACCGGCACCAGCACGGCACCCCGCACGACACCGTGTCCCTGCTGCCGCCGCACGTGCCGCACAACGGTTCGCCGGCCACCTCGGGGGGCTTCCGCAAGCGGGTCCTGTACCTCGACGTCGGCGTGCTCGGCGAAAACCTCATCGGAGCCGCCGTCGACGCACCCGACCTGCGCGATCCCGTGCTGCGTCGGCGGGTCGGACAGCTGCACTCCTCACTCGCCCGGCCCGGCGACGAGTTGGAGGCCGACAGCCGGCTGACACTGATCGGTGAGCGGCTGCGGGACCACCTGCGAACGGGACAGGGCGCCACAGCCCAGCGCCGCGATCCCGCCCTCGCGGGCCGCCTGCGTGAACTGCTGGACGAACGCCTCGTCCAGGGCCTGACGCTGGGCGAGGCCGCGGGGCTCGTACGGGCCCATCCGGCCCACCTGGTACGGGCGTTCAGCACGGCGTACGGCATCGCGCCGCACCAGTACCTCACCGCCCGGCGCGTCGACCTCGCCCGTCGGCTGCTGCTCGACGGGCGGCCGCCGGGGGAGGTCGCGGCGGCGGCCGGCTTCTACGACCAGGCTCATCTCACCCGCCATTTCCGGAGGTTGGTGGGAGTCACGCCGGGGCGGTACCGGGATCGACGGAAGGCCTCCGTCCGCTGATCACCGGTGGATAGCGTCGCAGCCATGGATGAGACACAGCACGCCTCCGGCACACCAGACCCGCAGGAACCCCACGTCCCGTCCGCCCGGGGCGCCTTACACGCGAGACGGATCTCGGTCGCCGTCGCGGGAGCGGCGGCCCTCGTGGCTCTGAGCGTCGGCATCGCCCTCGCGGCCGGTTCGGACGAGGAACCCGCCACCCCCATACCGAGCGCGTCCACCCAGCAGCCGGTCACCGAGGCACCCGCCGAGACCGGGGGCGACACGGGGAGCGACATCTCCGGCGGAACCACCGGCGGCGTCGACGGCGGGACCAGCGCGGGCGTCGACGGCGGGACCAGCGCGGGCGTCGACGGCGGGACCAGCGTCGGCACCGGTCCCGACCCGACGGATACCGCGCACCCGCCCACCCCAACGCCCACCGCACCGGCCGACCTGGACGAGATCAACCGGCGCCTCACGGAACTCGACGACAAGCTGGACCAGCTGCCCACCAAGCGGGAACTGGCCGACGCCCTGCGCGCCTTCGCCGATCAGCTCGACTCTCCGCCTACCCGTACCCCTAGCCCTACTGCTGCCCCTGACCCGGACGCCGGCTCCAACGCCGGCGCTTCCTGACCGTTCCCGGGGTCAGTCGGCCGAGCCCGGCCGATCCGCTGAGTCCGTCGGGTTCGTCGGGCCCTTCGGGTCGGTCGGGCCCTTCGGGTCGGTCGGGTCGGTCGGGTCGGTCGGCCGGTGCGTCAGATGCGTGAACGCGTCCAGGTTGCGGGTCGGTTCGCCCCGGGAGACCCGCCACTCGTACTCCCTGCGGATGGCGCTCGCGAAGCCCAGCTCCAGCAGGGTGTTGAAGGCGCCGTCGGCGGCCTCCAGTACCTGGCCCATGAGGCGGTCGATCTCGTCGGCGGTGACCGTGGCGAGCGGGAGGCGTGCCGTGACGTAGACGTCGCCGAGCCGGTCGACGGCGTAACTCACGCCGTACAGCTTGAGGTTGCGCTCCAGGAGCCAGCGGTGGACGCCGGACTCGTTCTCGTCGGGATGACGGATGACGAAGGCGTTCAGGGAGAGGGAGTGGCGGCCGACGATGAGGGAGACGGTCGTCTTGAGTTTGCGGGTACCGGGGAGCTGGACCACGTAGGTGCCGGGGGCCGGGCTCTCCCACTCCAGTTCCGCGTCCTCCAGGAAACCCTCGATGACCTGTGCGGCCGTCTTCTCCACGTCACCCATGCTCGGAGCGTACGCGACGGCGGTGGGACTGGGTCGCGGCCGCGTAGACGTCGGCGGTGGCGGCTGCTGCCGTGTCCCAGCCGAAGGACTGGGCGTGCGCGGTCGCGGCCGCGCCCATCCGGGCGGGCAGGTCGGGACCGTCGGCGAAACGTGCGAGCACGCGCGCGTAGGCGGCCGGGTCGTGGCCCTGCACCAGGAAGCCCGTCTCGCCGTCCCGGACGGCCACCGGGAGCCCGCCGACGGAGGCCGCCAGCACCGGGGTGCCCGCTGCCTGCGCCTCTATGGCGACCAGGCCGAAGGACTCGCTGTAGGAGGGCACGACCAGCAGCGACGCCGCCCGGAACCAGTCCGCGAGCTGATCCTGGCCGACCGGCGGCCGGAACCGTACGACGTCCGCGATGCCGAGCCGCGCGGCCAGTTTCTGCAGTCCCTCGGGCTTGGCCAGGCCGCTGCCGCTGGGGCCTCCGACGACCGGGACGACGATGCGGGAGCGGAGCTCGGGGCGCTCGTCGAGCAGGACGGCCACCGCGCGCAGGAGGATGTCCGGAGCCTTCAGGGGCTGGATGCGGCCTGCGAAGAGGGGGACCAGCGCGTCCTGGGGCAGGTCGAGCCGGGCGCGGGCGGCGGCCCGGCCGTCCGCCGGGGCGAAGCGGTCGAGGTTGACGCCCGGGTGCACCACGGCGACCTTGCCGGGGCCGGCGTCGTAGTGCCGTACGAGTTCGTCGGCCTCCTCCGCCGTGTTGGCGATGAGGCGGTCGGCGGCGGCGACGATCTGGGTCTCACCGATGACACGGGCGGCGGGCTCGGGGGTGTCGCCGTCGGCCAGGTTGGCGTTCTTGACCTTGGCCATGGTGTGCATGGCGTGCACCAGAGGGGCACCCCAGCGCTGGGCGGCCAGCCAGCCGACGTGGCCGGAGAGCCAGTAGTGGGAGTGCACGAGGTCGTAGTAGCCGGGCCGGTGACCGGCCCAGGCCTGCATCACGCCGTGCGTGAAGGCGCACAGCTGGGCCGGGAGGTCCTCCTTGGCGAGGCCCTCGTAGGGGCCGGCGTCGACATGCCGCACGAGGACTCCGGGGGCCAGCTCGACGGTCGGCGGGAGGCCGCCGGTGGTGGCGCGCGTGAAGATCTCGACCTCGATGTTGATCGCGGCGAGGCGCTGCGCGAGTTCGACGATGTAGACGTTCATGCCGCCCGCGTCGCCGGTGCCGGGCTGGTGGAGCGGAGAGGTGTGCACGGAGAGCATCGCGACGCGGCGGGGGCGGCGGTGGAGCCTGAGCCGCGAAGGTGCCGCCGAAGAGCGACGCCCGAGCCTGTTGGCGTACTGGCTCACGGGCGTTCCTCCTTGCTGCGGGCATGCCGGAAGGAGGGTGTGGGGCCCTCCAAGGGGGTGCAACACCGGAGGAATGCGTTCCCATTCCTGGCGGGTTACGGAAAGGGGCGGTTTTTGCTCAGTCATTACCGCGTTTCGCTCAACCGTTCGAGGTGTGTGTGCGTCACGTGCGCCGTGTGCGCCGCGTGGGGTGTCCGAGCGGTTCTCGGGCTCGGACACCGGACGGCTTGGGACGCCGGACGGGCTGATCGCGGTGCCGCATTACCCTCGTAGGCATGACATCCCGCACCCCTGCCCGCCCCGTGGGCACGGTCACGCGCGGGACGACGAACCCCAACCGGCTGCGCCGCATGGACCGCTGGATCGCCGCGACGTACGGCGCCGAGCTGCGGCGCGCCGCCGATCCGCTCGCCGTCGACCTCGGGTACGGGGCCGCGCCCTGGACGGCCGTGGAATTGCTGCGGCGGCTGCGTTCCGTCGCGCCACGCGCGTGTGTCGTGGGCGTCGAGATCGAACCGGCCCGGGTGGCGGCCGCCCGGCCCTACGAGCGGGACGGGCTGGTCTTCCGGCACGGCGGGTTCGAGATCCCGGTGCCCGGACGGCCGCACCTCGTACGCGCCGCCAACGTGCTGCGGCAGTACGACGAGGTCGAGGTCGCCGCCGTCTGGGAGCGGCTGTGCGCGCGGCTCACGCCGGCCGATCCGGTGACCGGGTCCCGTGGCGGACTGCTCGTCGAGGGGACCTGCGACGAGATCGGACGCAGGCACGTGTGGGTCGCGCTCGGACCGGAGGGGCCGCGCACGGTCACCTTCGCGACCCGGCTGGGATCCCTGGAACGGCCCTCGGACCTGGCGGAGCGGTTGCCCAAGGCCCTGATCCACCGCAATGTCCCGGGTGAGCCGGTGCACGCCTTCCTCCGCGACTTCGACCGCGCCTGGGCGGCCGCCGCGCCCTACGCGTCGTACGGCGCCCGCCAGCGCTGGATCCGCACGGTGCGCGACCTGACGGCCGACTGGCCGGTGACGGACGGGCCGGTGCGGTGGCGGCAGGGGGAAGTGACGGTGCGGTGGGGGGCGTTGGCACCCCGCAACTGACCGGGGCCCCCGGCCGGGCCCTGCCGGCGGAAGTCCCGCAGGGCCGTAGGGAACGATCTCCGTGAGTCGTTCGTCACACAGGCGGGGAGATCGTCATGAGCGGGTGGGGAAGAGGGGAAGGACTGTTGCGGCTGGGAGCCGCCCTGTCGTTCCGTCGCCACCTCTGTAGTTTTCGGCTGTGACGTGGCACGATCCCCCGGGCACCGTAAGTTACTGACGGTTAATCAGGGGTTGGGGGACGGGGTATGGGAACGGGCAAGCGCGGCCTGCTCGCGGCGGCTGTGGCGGTGGTCTGCGCGGTCACCGTGCTGGGCGCACCCGGTACCGCGTTCGCCGACCCGGGCCCCACACCGTCGCCGACGGCGAGTTCGACGACCCCGCCGCTCCCCTCCACCGCGTCCAACAAGGACCTCGAGGCCGTCCGCACCAAGCTCGAAGCGCTCTACCACGACGCCGCGGTCGCCACCGACGCCTACAACGCGGCCGAGGAAGCGGCGAAGAAGCAGTCCGCGGAGATCGTGGAACTGGCCAAGAAGATCGTCGCGGGCCAGGAGAAGCTGGACGACCTCAAGAACCGTGCGGGCGCCGCCGCCCGCGCCCAGTACCGCACCGGTGGCCTGCCGGACGAGGCGCAGTTGATGCTGAGCGATGACCCGTCGGAGTTCCTCGACGGAGCCGGCCGGGTACGCCAGGGTGAGCGCGCGACCAAGGGCCTGATCGTCGAACTCACCCGCGCCCAGCAGGACTTGGAGCAGTACTCCAAGGACGCCTCCACTCAGTGGAAAAAGCTGGAGGCGGGCCGCAAGACGAAGGCGACGGCCCAGAAGAAGATCGAGAAGCAGATCGCGGCGGCCGAGAAACTCCAGTCCCAGCTCGAGAAGGAGGAGAAGAAGCGCCTCGAACAGCTCGAGGCGAAGGTGGCACAGGAGGCGCAGACCGCCTGGCTGGGCACCGGTGTCCTCGACGAGATCAACAGCGCGGCGTCCGTACAGGGCAAGCAGGCCGTGCAGTTCGCCACCGCTCAGATCGGCAAGCCGTACGTGTGGGGCGCGGAGGGCCCGGACTCCTTCGACTGCTCCGGACTGACCTCCGAGGCCTGGAGGAGCGCCGGCCGGCCGATACCGCGTACCTCGCAGGAGCAGTGGAAGCAGCTGCCGCACATCGCCGTCGCGGACATGCGGCCCGGCGACCTGATCATCTACTTCGACGACGCCAGCCATGTCGCGCTGTACGTGGGGGACGGCTCGATCATCCACGCCCCGCGCCCCGGCCGTACGGTCACGCTGGCGGGGGCGGGTTCGATGCCGATACTCGGGGTGGTCCGGCCGGACGCGTGAGGTCGCCCGACGGCAGAGCGGACGGCCGGTTGCCCCGGCGGGCGGCAGGGCGGTTGGCCGCGTCGGTGGCCACGTCGGCGGCCGGGCGGGCGGCCCGGCGGGCGGCCGGGTCAAGGCCGGTCGCCCGGGCGATCCCTCGGGGTGCCCCCCACCACGTGACCCAGGGCACCTCGCCCCGTCGGCAAACGCCGCGTGGACGTGACGTTCGTCATCCCCGCGTCACACCCGCCCTGCCCAAATGCGGTACAGAACGCGGCATATGACAGTGGCCAGAGATCAAGCGGCCTGTCTCACACCATTCCGTTGCGGCGCCTTCTGCCGCTATGGTCCCCGTCGGTGGGTCGAGGTCCCTCGTCCCCGCCATGCCCTCGGGGGGAGGGAAGGAACCAGGACGATGCCCGTACCCGTACCGCGGCAGAGAGCGATCCCGGCCGTGGAAAGTGGTCAGGCGCAGGCCGCGCCCGCAGTCGGCGGCCCCTCCGGCAAGGAAACCGTTCGCAACGAGGCGACGACGGCCGGGAACAACACCGCGCACGACGACAACGCGCACAACACCGCGCTCAACGCCCCGCCCGCCGACGGCGTCCACCATGGCGTGAGCACCACCAGCGTGAGCACCACCAGCGTGAGCGCCGACGGCCCGAGCGCCACCGGCGTGAGCACCACAGGCGTGAGCGCCGCCGGCGTGAGCACCGCCCACACCACCCTCACGCTGCTGCTGATCGAGGACGACCCCACGGCCGCGCCGATCGTCCACGACCTGCTCGACGCGGACGGCAGGCCGATCCGGGTGCGCACCGCCCGCAACCTCACCGAGGCCGAGCGGCTGCTGACCCACGACGTCCACTGCATCCTGCTGGACCTCGCGCTGCCGGCCCCCGGCAAGGCGGGCGAGCCCGACGACGAGCTCGCCGTCCTGCGCCATGTGCTCCGGCTCGCGCCCCGGCACGCCGTGCTCGCGCTCACCGCGTCCGGTGACGCCGGACGCGGCGCCGAGGCGGTACGCGTGGGCGCCCAGGACTATCTCTACAAGGACGAGCTGGACGGCCGGCTGCTGAGCCGCGCGATCCGCTACGCGGTGGAGAGGAAACGTTCCGACACGGCGGAGCGGCGGCTCGCCGAGGGCAAGCTGCGCGCGCAGGAGAACGCCCGCCTGGAACGCGGCCTGCTGCCCACGCCCCTGCTGGAGGGGTCCCCGCTGCGCTTCGCCGCCCGCTACCGCCCCGGCCGTTCGCGCGCACTGCTCGGCGGGGACTTCTACGACACGGTCCGTACGCCCGACGGCACTGTGCACGCCATGATCGGCGACGTCTGCGGGCACGGCCCGGACGAGGCGGCGCTCGGCGTGGAGCTGCGTATCGCCTGGCGGGCGCTGACGCTGGCGGGCCTGTGTGGGGACGAACTGCTGAACACGCTTCAGCAGGTACTGGAGCACGAGCGCGACGACGACGAGATCTTCGCGACGCTGTGCACGGTGGACATCGCACCCGACGGCCGCCGGGCCGGCCTGTGCCTGGCCGGGCACCCGGCGCCGCTGATCGCCCGCCCGGACCGGCCCGCGCGCCTGCTGCCGTTCGACAACAACGGCCCCGCCCTCGGTCTGCTGCCGGGCGCCCGCTGGCCTCGGATGCAGGTCGAACTGGGCGCCGAGTGGAGCCTGATGCTCTACACCGACGGCCTGATCGAGGGACGGATCGGCGAGGGCCGGGAGCGGCTGGGCCAGGACGGCATGGTGGAGATGATCCGCCGCCAGCTCTCCGAGGGGCTGCGCGGCGAGGCCTTGCTGCGGGCCGCGGTGAACGAGGTGCGTGAGCTCAACGGGGGCGAGCTGACCGACGACGTGGCAGTGGTGCTGCTGGACCGGGTCGCGGTCCCGGCTCCGTAGCCGCAACCGTCATGGTCCCGGCCCCGGAGCCCCAGCCGTCGCGGTCCCGGCTCCAAGGCCGTAGCCGTAGCCCTGTCCATGACCGGGCAGGGTTACGAGACCGGGCGCCCGACGGATGTCCGGCGCCGCGCGCGCTACCGGCCGCCGTTGTAGGGGCCGTACGGGCCGTCGCTGCTGCTGCCGCCGCGCCTGCGACCCCAGCCGCCGCCCCCGCCGACCTGCCGGAGGGCCGGTCGTACGTCCACGAAGAAGACGATCGTGGCGACGAGTCCCGCGAGCTGGAGGAAGAGCATCGGTACCAGAAGGTTCACCGCCACCGCGATGCCGAGGATGATCAGCCAGAAGCCCTTGTTCTGCTTGTCGGCGGCCCGGTAGGCGTCGTCGCGGAACAGAGCGGCCATCACCAGCGCCACCACGGCGAGGACCAGCATGGCGAGGTAGAGCAGCCACAGCAGCCCGGCGAAGCCTTGGATCAGCACAACGTCCACCACCCGACTCGACGCGATTCGACTCGCTCGTCCTTACGCGGTCACCGTACCCGCAACCGCACTCCCGCTACCCGTACAACGGGCCGGGCACTCCATGAGTGCCCGGCCCGTGACCGTATGTCCGTGTCCGCCGTGTCCGTCCCGGCTCTCGTTCTCACTTGGCCGGCGGCGTCGTCTTCTTCGCGGCGGGCTTGCGGACCGGAGCCTTCTTGGCGACGGGCTTCTTCAGTTCGGTGGGCTCGGCCTGGGCCGTGGCCGGAGCGGGCTTCGGCTCCTCCTTGACCACGACCGGCGAGGCCGCGGGCGCGGGCTTGGGCTCGGAGCCGGGCTCGACCGCGATGGCGAGCTCCTCGATCTCCTCGGCGGCCTCGCCGCGCCAGGTCCGCACGGCCTGCTCACCGTGCTCGGCGACCTTCTCGTACGTCTCGCGGGCCTTGACGGCGTACTCGGCGGCGACGCCGACACCGCGCAGCGCGAAGTCCTGGGCGGACTCGCCGAACTTCTTCAGATCGGTGTCGAGGGTGCTGCCGATCTTCTTGATGTCCCCGTCGAGGTTGCTGATGAAGTCGGTGACCTTGGCCTGCAGCGCCTCCTGCGCCTCCTTGGCCTTGGCGGTCGCCTCCTTGGCCCTGGCGGTCGCCTCCTTGGCGCGGGCGCCGGCCTTCTCCTGCACGACCTTGGGGTCGGTGTTGCGGACGGCCTCGAAACGGGCCGGGGCCTCGGTGCGCAGCTGCTCCACCAGACCCGGCACCTTCTTCGCCTGCTGGAGGGCCAGATCGGCGGTGCCCGCGGCGAAGTAGAACGGAGTCGGGTCGCTGAAGGTCTTGCGCAGGTCGTCGGTGATGGCCATGGTGAAGGTCCTCCCGGATTCACGTTCGTCGTGTTGGTCGTGTGTGCCGTATGCGTCTTATGTTTCGCGTACGGCGTGTTCATCACTTACGTCGTTGTTCGGCTGAGGGTCATACAGGTTCGCAGCGGGGCGGCCGGTCCCCTGGTCCGGTCAACTGGCCGTCTGCTGCGGACCGGCGTCGCTCTCCTGGCCCTGCGGGCCCGCCGCACCGTCGCCGTCCACGAATCCGTTCTCCTTGCGGAAGGACTCGTAGATCTGGAGCAGCACCTGCTTCTGCTGCTCGGTCAGCGTGGGGTCGGCGAGGACGACCGCGCGGGTCGCGCCGTCCCGTCGGTGCTCTTCCCCGTCCCGTTCCGCGTCGAGGATGCCGGCCCGCACGTACAGCGTCTCGGCGGAGATCCGCAGCGCCTTGGCGACCTGCTGGAGCACCTCCGCGCTCGGCTTGCGCAGCCCGCGCTCGATCTGGCTCAGATACGGATTGGACACCCCGGCGGCGTCGGCGAGTTGCCGGAGCGACAGCTGCGCGTTGCGCCGCTGCTCGCGCAGGTACTCACCGAGATTGCCGACGTTGAGCGATGCCATGTCTCCACTGTGCACCAACGCCGCTAACTATTGCAAGCACCTGCTTGCAATAGTGTGTCGTGTCACCCGGCCCCGTCACCCCGACCCGTCACCCGGCCCCGTCACCCGCCCCGCACCCGCACCCGCACCCGCACCCCTCACGGGCGCCCGTCCCCGGGTTGTCGGTGTCGCCCCCTACAGTCGCCAGGTGATAGAGCCCTCCTACCTTGCCGCGATCCAGGAGTCGTACGACACCGTCGCCGCCGACTATGCGGAACGCGTCAAGTCCCCCGCGGAGCTGGATCCGCTGTCCCGTGCGATGTTGGCCGCCTTCGCCGAAACCGTGCGGGTGGCCGGCCGAGGGCCGGTCGCGGACCTTGGATGCGGGCCTGGCAAGGTCACGGCGCATCTGGCGGACCTGGGGGTGTCCGCCTTCGGCGTCGACCTGTCCCCGAAGATGATCGAGCTGGCCCGACAGGCCTACCCGGGTCTGCGCTTCGAGGTGGGCTCGATGACCTCGCCGGCGATTCGGGACGACTGTCTCGGCGGCATCCTGGCCTACTACTCCACGCACCACACACCGCCGGGGTCGTTGCCCCGCGTGTTCGCCGAGTTCCACCGCACGCTCGCACCCGGCGGCCGTCTGATGATGGCCGGTCATGTGGGAGACGACGTCTGTCTGCGTCCGACGCGGGCGTACGGCGGTCATCCGGTGTCCTACGAGTCCCATCTGCTCCCGGCGGATCGGATCGCCGCGATGTTGGACCGGGCCGGGCTCGTCCTCACCGCACGACTGCTGGAGGAGCCGGCCGAAGGGGCGAACCGGACGATCGCCACCTTCCTGGCGCAGAAGCCCGAATGACGGTGAGGGAGTCCGGAGACGGAGTCTTACGGCCGACGGCCCGGTTCTGGCGGAAATTCACGGGGCGCACCCGGGCGGACCCACAGCCTGGGAATCCTTGGAGCACGCGCCCGGATGACCGCTACCGCCGCGGTCCGGTAGCCGGGACGGATGGGCGGTCAGGACGCCGGGGCCGGGAGCGCCTCTGCCGCCACCGGCGAGGCCGCGGCGAGTCTCGCGAGGGGTTCACCGCTCAGCCGGCAGACGGTCCACTCGTTCAGGAGCTCCACGCCGAGGGACTTGTAGAAGGCGATCGTCGGCTCGTTCCAGGCCAGGACCCACCACTCGAAGCGCTCGTAGCCGTGTCGCTCACAGATCGCGGCCAGGGCGGCGAGCAGAGCCTTGCCGTGTCCGCCGCCTCGGGCCTGCGGCCTGACGTACAGGTCCTCCAGATGCATGCCGCGTGTGCCGGTCCAGGTCGAGAAACGGGGGAACCACAGAGCGAAGCCCAGGGGCTCGCCCGTCTCGTCGTCCTCGGCGAGCAGCGCGAACGCGGCGGGATGCTCGCCGAACAGCGCCTCGCGGAGCTGCTCCCCGGTCACTCGGGCCTGCTCGGCCGACCGTTCGTACGCGGCGAGTTCGCGGATCATCGCGCGGATCTCGGCGACGTCGTCCACGGCGGCGGCACGGATCATGCCGGAGATCATCGGCCACAGTAAGGAGCCCTGTCCAGCCGGTTCCCTGCGCGCCGGAAGCGAGCCGCCGACCGTCTCACACCTCGCCGGTCCGCTGCTCCTCCACCGCGAAGTCCGCGTCCGGACCTGGTCGGCCCAGCGAGCTCGCCCGGACCTCGGGAGCATGGGGATAGGAGGCTTGCCGGTGCTGGAAGGAGAGGATCTTCGGGTTCTGGACGACGCCGTCGCGGACCTCGATGGCCTTCTGGACCGTGACGTCGCGGTCCCATGCCGCGGGACCGCTCATGACCTTGCGCAGATAGGGAAGGAGCGCCTCGCTGATCTCCCAGGTGGCGGAGTTCCACAGGTGGGACGGGCTGTGATCCACCGCGTAGTAGTGGCAACCCGGCCCCACCGCGAGCATGGGTTCGCCGAAGGTGCTCGGGCGGGCCCATTCGAAGCCCATGCCCTCGTCGCAGGAGACGTCGACGAAGAAGGTACCCGGCCGGAACAGGGCGAGTTCCTCGTCGGTGACGAACATGAGCGGCGCGTCGGTGTCCTGCAGGATGCAGTTGACGATGATGTCGAACCCGGCCAGGTACTCCGCCAGCGGCACGGGACCGGTCGCGGTGGATACCTGCAGGCGCGAGGGGTCCTCCTCCTGCTCCTCGAAGTGGCCCATCACGACCGAGGGCATCGGCGAGGCCACCGCCGCGGCGGCGCGCTGGGTGAGCACCGTGACATCGGAAACCCCCATGGCACCGAGGCCCGTGACCGCCCCGCGCGCCGTGGCCCCGAAGCTGATGACCGCCGCGCGCAGGCGGCGCCCGTAGCTGCCGGTCAGCCCGCCGAGCTGCAGCGCGTGCAGCACCGAGCAGTACCCGGCGAGCTCGTTGTTCTTGTGGAACACATGGACGCTGAAGGCGCCCGTGGGGGTCCAGTGGTTCATGGCCTCCCAGGCGATCAGGGTCAGCCGCCGGTCAATGGCGATCTGGGTCATCTTCTCGTCCTGCACGCAGTGCGGCCATCCCCACAGCACCTGGCCCTCGCGCAGCTCGGCGATGTCGCCGTGCGTCGGCTTGGGCAGCAGCACGACGTCGCACTCGGCGAGGAGTTCCGCGCGGGAGCGCAGGCCGGCCACGAGTGGTCGCAGCGCGTCGTCGGCTACGCCGAACCGCCGGCCGTAGCCCTGTTCGAGGAAGATCCTCTCGCGTACGTCCGGGGCGATCCGTTCGAGGTGGCTGGGGTGCAACGGCAGCCGGAACTCGTTCTCCTTGCGGGAGGAGGCAAGTACTCCGAGGCTCTTCAGGCTCATGTGGGGCGGCTCATTTCCGACCGGACGCGGTGCGCTCCGGGATTGCCGTTCCCCGAGGGCGACGCCGAAATGGATGACGGCGTGCGAGGTGCGCTCGGTGGCGCCACCGTACTCCCCTCCCGACCGCGGAGCGCCCGCCGCTCGTTTGAGCTCGAAGGATCGGAAGGCGCAGGTCCGGGCACAAGTCCAGGTCCAGGTCCAGATCCAGGCCGAGCTCCCTCGCCCCCTGCTCTTCGGCGCCTGTCCGTCGGCCGCCTTCACGGTCCCCTCCTCTCCCCCTCCTCTCCCTCCCACGGCAGCTCCCGTTCGTGCACCACCTCCAGTCGGGAGACCGCACGGGTCAGCACCACGTAGAGCCGGTTCAGGCCCCGTCGCTCCGACTGCGCGATGGCCGCCGGTTCGACGGCGACGACGTGGTCGTACTCGAGGCCCTTGACGAGGGTCGCCGGGACCAGCGTCACCCGGGCGGCCGGGTCGTCCGGGCCGGAGGTGGGGATGCCGGCCCCGGTCAGGGCGTCGCGGACCTCGTCGAGCTGGGCATCCGCGGCGATGACGCCGATCGAGCCCTCCCGGGGGAGTGCGTCGCGTACGGCGGCGACGACCGCGGAGCGCAGATCGCCCTCGGCCCGGCGGACGCGCAGTTCGCCGTCCCCGCGCAGGGAGTCGGCGCGGGGCACGTCGATGTCGAGGAGGTCGAGAAGGCGGCCCGCGAGGGTGAGGACGGCGGCCGGGACCCGGAAACCCGTGGTCAGCGGGACGATCGTCGCGTCCGGCTTGCCCAGGTGGGCCATCTGCACCCGCCAGGAGGCCGCCGCCCAGGGGGTGGTGCCCTGGGCCAGGTCACCGAGGACCGTGAGCGAGCCGAAGGGGACCCGGCGGGCGACCGCCCGGCACTCCATCGGGGAGAGGTCCTGGGCCTCGTCGAGGACGACATGGCCGTACCCCTGGGGATGCTCCAGGAGGCCGGCGATCTCGTCGAGGAGGACCAGGTCGGCGGACGACCAGCGCGCCGACCTCGGCGAGCGGGGCGGGCGGGGCCAGAGCAGGGCCCGCTGCTCCCCGGGGTCCAGGAGACCGTTCGCAGCTTGCGCCAACTCCGACCCGTCGGTGAGGAGTTGGGCCAGTACCTCCTCCGGGCGTGCCTTCGGCCACAGCGCTTTCACGCACGCGCTCACCGGCCGGGCCCGTTCGACACTCCGGGTCCAGGAGGCCGGACGCGGTCCGCTCCTGCGTTCGACCTGTGCCTGGACGCGGCGCACGATCCGGCTGCGCACCCGCTCGCGCCCGACCTCGTACGGCGGCTCCTCGTCGAGCACGCCGGCGACGATCCTCGTCAGTTCGTCGCCGGCGATCCGCCAGCGGTAGGAGCCGTCGGGTACGGACAGGTCCTCGGCGCGGTCGGCCGTCACCCGTCCGTACACCGCGCGGCGCAGCACCTCGGCCATCCGGGCGTCGTGCTTGACGGCGGCGGCCTCGTCGGGGTCCGTCCCGGTCGCCGGGCGGCGGGCGATCTCGTCGTGCAGGGTCGACTGCCGCACGCCCGTCTCCCCGAGGGAGGGGAGCACCTCCGCGATATAGGAGAGGAAGGTCCGGTTGGGGCCGAGGATCAGCAGTCCGCCGCGCTGGATGCGGCGCGGGTGGGTGTAGAGGAGGTAGGCCGCCCGGTGCAGGCCAACGGCGGTCTTGCCGGTGCCGGGAGCGCCCTGCACGCACACGGACTCGGCGAGGTCGCCGCGTACGAGCTCGTCCTGCTCGGGCTGGATGGTCGCGGCGATGTCCCGCATGGGGCCGACGCGGGGACGCTCGATCTCGCGGGCCACGATCCCGCCCGGCCTCCCGGACCCGCCCCGGCCGGCGGGCTCATCGGCGCCGGGGCGCGGGGCATCGTCGGGGCGCCCGCCCCCGTCGAGGCACTCGTCCTCCAGACCGGTGAGATCGGCGGAGTCGCCCCGGCTGCCGGGCGCCCAGCCGAACCGCCGCCGTACGGCCACGCCCCGGGGGTCGCGGGAGCTCGCCTGGTAGAAGGCGCGCGAGACGGGGGCGCGCCAGTCGACGACGAGGGGCGGGGCGGCCGGGTGCTCGCTGATGCGGAGCCGGCCGATGTGGTGGGCCAGGCCTTCGTGGTCGCCGCCCGTGCCGTGCGCGAAGTCCAGCCGGCCGAAGAACAGAGGGCCCTCGGGCAGTTCGTGCAGGGCCTTGGCATGGCTGCGCAGCCGGAAGCCGAGGACCTCGGCGTCGGCGCCGGAGGCGGAGACGTCCTCGCCGGTCACGACCTGGAGGTCGGCGCCCTCGACCATCGCGGCGAGGGCGGCGCGGCAGGCGTCGTGGTGGGCGCGCTCGTGGTGCAGCGCGGTGCCGGGATCCGCCGGGCTCTTCGGGTCGCCGTCAGCGGCGAGCTCGGGTGCCGTCATACGACAAGGGTAACGAATAACGTGACCGAGTCACATCTTTTACCGAGTATCAGAGCGTTGGGCCACGGCAGTCCGCCCCCGGCTCAGCCATGGCAAGCCGGACCCTGGCTCAGCTGCGGCAACCCGGCTCCGGCTCGGCTGCCGCAACCCCGCCGCCGGCCAGCTGCGGCAGCTCGCCTCAGCCCAGCTGCGGCAGCCCCGCCGCCAGCATCGCGAACGCCCGCTCCGCCGCCGTCTGCGCATCCTCCCGTACGTCCTCCATCCGCTCCCCCGCAGCGATCCGCCGCCAGTTCTCCTCGGCGAGGATCCGCCGGACGGCGATGATCTGGCCGGCCGCCAGCCGCGCTTCGAGGGCGCTGGGCAGATCGTCGCCGAGGGCGTCGGCGAGGGAGGCCTCCGAGCGCTCCAGATAGCCGTGCAGTCGGGCCACCAGGGAGGGGGTGCCGTAGAGGAGGTCGTAGAAGGCGCGGACGTTCGGGTGGTCGTTGAGGCCGGTGACGGGGTCGGCGGCCGCCAGTCCCGCCAGGAAGTGCCGGCGCAGGGCGGGGAGCGCTGCGACTCCCTCGGCCCGCGCCGCCGTGACGACCCGTGCCGCCTCCTGCTCATGGTCCGCGATCCGGTGCAGGACCAGGTCCTCCTTGGCCGGGAAGTAGCGGAAGAGGGTCGGCTTGGAGATCTCGGCAGCCGCGGCCACCTCGGCGACGGACACCGCGTCGAATCCGCGCTCCATGAAGAGCCGGACGGCGATGTCCGACACGGCCTGGTACATCCGCTGCCTCTTGCGCTCCCGCAGCCCCGTCTCGCTCATGCGCCGAGCCTACGGGGCCGGTCGCCGCGCCACCTCGTCCCGCCGCGCTACCTCGTCCCGACCTGGCCTCGAACTCTCCCCGACCTCGTCCCGATGTCGCGTCGGCCTCGCCTCGAACTCACTTCGAACTCACTTCGACTCGCCCGACCCGGCTTGACCTCAACCGCGGTTGAGGTCGAAGACTTCATGCACACGCATCAAACGGCACCGCAGTGGAGGTATGTCATGCGAGCGGCACAGGTGAAGGCGTTCGGCGGACCGGAGGTCCTGACCACGGTGGAACTGCCGGACCCGGTCCCGGGCCCCGGCGAGGTACTGATCGAGGTCGCCCACGCCGACACCATCTACGTGGAGACCCAGATCCGCACGGGCCAGGCCCGCGCCTGGTTCCCCGTCGAGCCACCGTACGTCCCCGGCGGCGGCGTCTCCGGAACGGTCACCGCGGTCGGCGCGGGGGTGGACGCCGAGTGGGTGGGCCGCAGGGTGACGTCCTTCGTGGACGGCAGCTACGCCGAGCGTGTGACGGCCCCGGTCACCGCGCCGACGCCGGTCCCGGACGGCCTTGACCTGCGCACGGCCGCGGCCCTCGTTCACGACGGAGTGACGGCCGCGGGTCTGCTGGAACTCACCGCCGTGGGTCCCGGCGACCGCGTCCTGATCCTCGGCGCCTCGGGCGGCATGGGCACCCTGTTGATCCAGCTCGCCCGCGCCCGGGGCGCCCGGGTGGTGGCGGCGGCCAGGGGAGCCGGGAAGTCGGCGCTGGTGCGGGACCTGGGGGCGCATGCGGTGGTGGACGTGTCGGAGAGCGACTGGGTGGAGCGGGCGCGGGAGGCGTTGACCGCCGACGTCGCCGGGGCTGCCGAAGCCGCTGACGGAGACGAAGCCGCCGCCGATGTCGTACTGGACGGCGTCGGCGGTGAACTCGGCCTCGCCGCCTTCCCGTTGACGGCCACCGGCGGGCGTTTCTCCGCTCACGGCGCGCCCTCGGGCGGCTTCGCGGCGGTGGACGTGGCCGAGGCGGAACGCCGGGGCGTCACCCTGTTCGGGATCGGCGACGTGCAGTTCGGTGAGGCCGAGGCGCGCCGCCTGACCGCGCAGGTGCTGGCGGAGGCGGCCGCGGGACGGCTGCGGCCGGTGATCGGCGCCCAGTTCCCGCTGACGGAGGCCGCCGAGGCGCATGCGGCGATCGAAGGGCGGGAGCTGATCGGGAAGGTGCTGCTCGGGATGTGACCCGACGCCGGCGTTCACGCGCCGGGCGCGTGCGCGGCCCGGGGCGCGTGCGTGGCCCGGGTCCCGGCTGCCCACCCCGGGCCGGCCCTCCGGTCAGGTCGGCCCGGGCAGATCTCCCCGGGCCAGGCCCACCCAGGGCCTCCGGTCCACCCCGGGCCAGGCCCGCCCAAGGCCTCGGGTCCACCCAGGGCCAGGCCCACCCAAGGCCTCGGGTCCACCCAAGGCCAGGCTTACCCCGAGTAGGGTGGTCCACCCTGGGCAAGCCCACCCCGGATCAGGACCACCCCCAGGCCGGGCCCCCGAATCGGGCCCCAGGTCAGGATCACCCCGGATCAGGACCACCCCCAGGCCGGGCCCACCCCAAGCCACGTCCACCCCAAGCCACGTCCGCCCCGGTCAGGTCCGCCCCCGGGTCAGAGCCAGTTCGAGGTAGGGGTTGGTGGTTCGGGGGGTGGGGAGGCCGAGGGAGGCGGTGGCCGCGGCCAAAGTCTCGGCGTAGGAGTCCACGGCACGCCGGACGTTGGGGGCGTCCAGGCCCGCCCTGGTCGTCAGGCGGACGAGGTCGATGTACGCGGAGCGGATGGTCTCGATCCGGCGGTAGACGGTCCAGTCCTTGTGCCGGTCCCTCGTGTACTTCTTCGGCAGCTTCTTCTCCCATCGCCGGAACATACGGGTCCGGATCTCCGGCCGCGTCGGCGTCAGGTGCATGTGCCGGACCAGGTCGTAGAGCGGGTCGCCGACCAGGGCCATCTCCCAGTCGATGATGGTCAGCGCCAGGTCGTCGTTACGGCGCACAAGGTTCCACGGGTTGAGGTCGCCGTGCAGCAGGGCCGGGGCCCGGTCGCTCACCCGGTACCCCGACAGGATCTCCCGCAGCCGCCATTCGTCGGGCAGCCCGAGCGTGCGCGCCAGTTGCAGCGACTCCTTCGGCAGGTCCCGTACGAGTCCGATCAGTTGTTCCTTGAGCCATTCGCAGAAGTCACCGACACCGGCGACCGCGTCGACCGACGACGGGTCCACGCGGGTGAGTTCGCACAGCTGGTCCACCAGCGCGTCCGCCTCGTGCGGGAGCAGACCGTGCTCCGGGTGACTGGGCGACTGGTCGATGTGCGTGCCGACGTACGTGTGAATGCTGAAGGCGTCGTCCGGGTAGCTCTCGCCCAGCGCCAGCACCTTCGGCGCCGCCACCAGGACACCTGACTCCTGGATGGCCTGCAGGACGGTGTGCTCGCTGAGGTAACTCGGTTCGAGCCGCGAGACACCGGGCAGCCTGCGGCGTACGACGACGGGGGTCGGCATGCCTTCCACACAGACGACGGAGTTGAGGTGGGCGGTCCCCTTGAACACCCGGCCCGCCGGAGCGGCTCCCTCGGCGAGCAGGGCCTCCCGTACGGCCGACTCCGGGAAGCGGGGGTTCTGGGGAAGGCGCCGGTCCGGCTGCCAGGCGGAGGCCGTCTTCTCCCAGTGCTGACCGCTGGCGCCTCCGTCCTGGCGCGACGCCAGCCATCGGAAGAGTGCGCGCTCGATCTCGTCGTTCTGGGGAACGTTGCTGAGCCGCAGGTGTTCCGCCGCGGTCTCCAGGGCGCGGCGCACCTCCGCCGTGGCCTCGTCCCTGCTCTTGCGCATGGACGACTGCTGCAACGACCGCGCGGCCCGCATGACGTCCGGGTAGACGGACTGCGCCCGCTCGAAGTCGATGTAGTGGCGCAGATCCTTGTCCAGCCCCTTGACCGCGCTGGGCCGGCACTGCCACATGGCCTCCGTCCAGGCGTCGATCACCTCGTCCCACTGGTGGGCCGGGTACCGCATGCGCACCAGGTGGGTGGCGAGGTCGTGCAGCGGGTCACCGTAGGTGGCCAGTTCCCAGTCGACGCAGACGAGCGGCGGGTCACCGTCGTACGACACGATCAGGTTGTCCCGGTGCAGGTCCGCGTGGAGCAGGCTGTACGGCCGCCGGGTCATCGCGGGCACCCGATCGGCCAGCCTCAGCAGGGCGTCGTCGGAGATGCCGAGCGCCTTGAACAGGCCGCCGAACTCTTTCCAGTTGGGCTTGCGGATCTGTTCGTCGGCACACAGGGCCAGGGTCTTCAGGAAGGCCCGGCTGTCGCTGTGGTTGGCGGGCCAGGAACCGGGCAGCGGCGGCAGTGCCTGCCGGCGCACCTGGGTCATCTGGGCCAGCAGCCCGGCCAGCGCCTTCATCAGCAGGGTGTCGACAGGCTTACCGTTTCCGCAGATCGTGGAGAGCGGTACGCCTTCCACATGGCTGTGGATGGAGTAGTCCCGTGTCTTGATCAGGCACTCGGGCGCGTGCGGCAGGGCGCTGCGGACGGCGTCGAGGATCGCCGCCTCCTCCGGCCAGGTCCTGATCACCACGGGCAGCGCGTCGGACCGCCTGATGCGCACGATCACCGAGGTCCCCGGGGCCCGGCCCGCCAAGGACGCGACGCCTTCCGTCAGCGGCAGCACATAGTTGCGATTGTGATGGCCGCTGGACTCCTGGGTCGATTCGGCCGCCCTGACGAAGGCCCGCAGCACTCCGGGCACGTCCTCGGCGGCTCGTTCCCCGAGGTGACGAGGGGGAACAAGGTGGTCGACCACTGGCCGCTCCGGTACTCGCGCTGGGCAGGGTAGGGCAAAGGGTAAACGCGCCGCACGACCGGAGTGATGATCAGCTGAGCCATTCGGTGGTTTTGCCACTCGCCCACGTCAGGCCGTTCGAGACCGGCTTGTTCGCCTTCTCATACGTATGGACGGGAGCTATTGCTCGCGCGATTGAGGCATGCTAGCGCACCCCGCCCCGGCTATTCGGCGAGGAAGTTCCACACGGAGTCGAACCACGACTGCCAGGTGTCGACGAAGACGGTGCCCTGGGAGTTCGGGTCCGCGTCCTTCACCTGATGGCTGAGGGTGGCACCGAGACCCAGCACGTCGAGGGCGGTGATCTCCTCGATCTCGTCGTCCGAGCCCACGTCGATCTGCCGTTGGATCACCTCGTACGGTCCGTGCAGCGCCTCGGCTCCGTTGAAGAGGTAGAGCTTGAGGGTGGGGGCCAGCGGGGCGTGCCGGATCTGAATGTCGACGGACGGCACGAGTTTCTCGGTCCGCAGGTCCCTCAGCACCCCGCGCAATGACTCGGTGTGCCGGTTGGTGATGTCGTGCAGCCGGTTGCGCAGCCTGTCGTCGTCCTTGTCGTCCTTGACCCTCGGATAGGGCAGGACCAGTTCCTCGGAGGGCAGGATCATCCGCAGGCCGATGTGCTGGGGGGCGATGGAACGGCGGTGGATCCGCTCGGCCTGCAGCCGGATGTGCGCGTCCAGCGACTCGGACGTCAACGTGTAGACGTCCAGGGTGACTTCCGGCTGCTCGAAGGCCTCGCTGAGCAGCGGTCCCAGTGTCGCTCCCTGGAGCTGCCGGGTGGCTTTCGGTGTGGAGGACTGTATCCGCTGCGTCTTGACCACCCGGGATCCGCTGCCCTGACGGGACTCGATCCAGCCCTCGTGGGCCAGTTCCCGCATCACGCGGGAAACGGTGTCCCGGGAGACGCCGAACTCCTCGGCCAGGTCCCGCTGAGACGGCAGGAAGGAACGCAGCGGATACGTCCCGTTCGCCATCCGGGCACGTAGATCGTCGGCGACCCGGTGAAACTCCCGGCCGCCGCTGTCACCGCTCTGCTGCGCGTCCACACAGCGACCGTACCGCTATCCATCCAATGACAAACCAATCTCCGTCAAGTCCCGGACAGTACGGGCCGATTAAGGATCAATCGGCCAGGGGAAATCCATTTCAAGTCAACCAGTCCAATTGGACCGGGACTTGCATGCTTCACCGAGAATGGCAGGGAGGTGGAAGGTCGTGCTCCTGTTATCGGCACTCTGGGAACTCCTCGCGTTCTTCGCGGGGTTGACGGTCCAGGCCAAGCTGGGGGCGGTGGGCCTGATGCTGCTGTTCACCGTGACCGTGGGCGTGCGGGCCCGGCACGACGTGCTCGCCGTCGGGGCGGCCGTCGTGCTCGTGCTCCTGCTGCTCAGAGCTGCCTGACCGCGTTCAGCAGCGACTCCAGCGAGTCCACCACCGCCGTGGCGCCTGCTCCCCTGAGCAGCTTCTCCTTGCGCTCGTTACGCGCGTAGCCCAGGAAGGGCACGCCGGCCTCGCGGGCCGCCAGGAAGTCGGACGGGGTGTCGCCGATCATCAGGGCGGTGTCCGGTGCCGATCCCATGGCGCGCAGGGCGCGGTTCAGACAGTGCGGGTCGGGCTTGAGGTGGCGCAGTTCCTGGGTGCGCCCGTAGATGTGGGGCGCGAAGCAGGAGGTGAGCCCGCGGCCCGCCAGGTAGGTGGTCGCCACCTGCGGGGAGTTGTTCGTGGTGATGGCCAGCCGCAGGTTCAGCGCGACCAGCGTGCGTATCAGGGGGTCGGCCCACGCGGTGGGCATCGCCGTGGCCGTGGCTTTCAGCTCCTCCTGGGTGAGGCGTTCCTCCAGCTCTGTGACCAGGTCGCTGCCCGGATGCCGGCGGTCCACCGCGCGCAGCACGACGTGCGGGTCAAGCGACTCCCGCTCGGACTCCGTCAGCAGGCCGTGCAGGCCCCGCCCTTCGAGCCACTCCACGAGACCGTCGGCCACCCCTTCCGCCGAGTGACCGGCGAAGAGCCGGCAGATCGGCCCGTCGAAGTCCCACAGGACGACCCGCGCGCGGGTGATCAACTCCCGCAGATCCGCGGTCCCGTTCCCCGTGCCGGTCCCCTTGCCGTTCCCCGTTGCGTTCCCCGCGTCGTCGGCCGTCTCGTTCCCGGTGTTGGCTGCCACCGGTTCAGTCTGCGTCGTATCAGGAGTCACTAGGAGAGTGTCAGGTCCGTCGTGATGGTTTCCCAGAGGGCGTCGAACCACTTCTGGGATTCCTCCACGAACGCGGCGTCGCGCTGACCGGCGGCCTTGTCGAAGGAGAAGAGGAGGGACTCGGTGCCGAGCACGTCGTACATGTCGAGGGTCCCGAGGTCGGTGGCCTCCTCCCGGCGCGTGACCATGTAGTACGCCATCAGCGCCTCCTGGCCGTTGAGGAGGTAAAGCTTCACCGGCGGGGTGAAGGGCAAAGCGCGGAAGGCGATGCTGACCTCGATGCCGTGCGAGCGCAGTGTCTGGAGGTTGTGGCGCAGCACGTGCCCCTGGGCGTTGCGCATCGCCAGCCAGCGCTGGTGGACCGGGTCCTCGTCGTCGGCGCCGAGCGCCTCGACCGGGACCGGGAAGGCGAGACTGATGTCCCGGGACGGCAGCAGGATACGGACGTCGATCTTCTGGGGCCGGACACTGCCGGCGTGGATCAGCCGCAGTGGTTCCCCCAGGGCCGGGATGAGGCTCTCGGCGGTCAGACAGGCCGCGTCGATGCGCACGTGCGGGGCCGAGAAGGCCGCGGTCAGCCGTGGCGCGAGGCCCACCATCGTGGGCTGGGGCTCACCGCGGTCCGGCGCCGGCGGCTCCGCGATACGCGGCGGGCTGCCCTTGCTCACGTTGGTGAGCAGCCCGTCGTCCTGGAGTGTCCGCAGGGCCTGGCGTACGGCGCCGCGCTCCACGCCGAACTCGTCGGCGAGCTCGGCCTGGGTCGGCAGCCGGTCGCCGGCCCTGAGATCCCCGACGCGGATGCGTTCGCGCAGGACATCGGCGATGTCACGGGGTGAGAACCTGCTGCTGCCGTTCACTGCCACGTTCTCCTGAGTCACGACCAAACGCTACAACTTACATCAATCTGGCGGGAGTTGTTTGAAAGCTGTTTAGCAGTTGCCACCAAGTGGGGACAACATAGTCATAGTTGGTAACCAACTTGAGTGAGTTGGCGAAAGATTGCCATCCCGCTCCAGACTCCGAAGGGGGGAACCACCATGCCCGTCCTCGTCCTCCTCTGCGCCGCCTTCGTCGTCGGTGTCGAGCAGACCATCCAGTGGAAGTACGGCACCGCCGGCGCCCTCGGCCTGCTCCTGCTCAGCGTCGGCATCAAGGCCAAGAGCCCGGTCATCAGCTCCGCCGGCGCCGTGATCCTCGCCCTCCTCGCCACCGGCCCCGCAGTCAGCTCGTGAGCACCAGCTCCGAACTGATCGTCTCCCACAGTGCGTCGAACCACAGGCGGGACTGTTCCACGAACGTCGTGTCGCGCGGTCCGGCGCCCTGCTCGAAGGCGAACAGCACCGACCGCGTGCCCTCGGCGTCGTACATCTCCAGTTGCTCCTGATCGACCGTCTGCTCGCGCCTCTTGACCGTGTAGTAGGCGAACAGCGCTTGCGTGCCGTTGAGGAGGTACAGCTTGACGGGCGGGGTGAAGGGCAGCGCGCGGAAGGTGACGTGCACATCGATGCCGTGCGTGGAGCGCAGGGTAAGCAGGTTGTGCCGCAGCACCTGGCCCTGGGCGTTGCGGTGGGCCAGCCAGTGCCGCTGAAGCCGTCCGGTCTCCGAGATGTCCACCGGGGCCGGGAAGGCGAGTTCGATGTTCCGGGACGGCAACAGGACACGGACGTCGATCTTGGCCGGATTCAGCTGCCCCGCGTGGATCTGCCGCAGGACCTCGCCGATCGCGGCCGTCAGCGAGACCGCGGTCAGGCACAGGGCGTCGACCTCGACATGTTCCGCCGCGAAGGCCTCGGTGATTTTCGGCGGAAGCGCCACCATCGCGGGCTGCGGCGCCATGGCGGCCCCGAGCGGGAAGCCGGCCGTACCGGGGCGCGCGGCGACCGTGGCCGGGCTGCCTTTGGAGACGTTGGTGAGCAGCTGCTCCGACTGGAGAATGCGCAGCGCCTGCCGTACGGCACCCCGCTCGACGCCGAACTCGTCCGCCAGCTTGGCCTGCGTCGGCATGCGCTGACCCGGCCGCAGCACGCCGGTTCTGATCCGGGTGCGCAGCTCGTCGGCCACCTCGCGGTGTGACCGCTGCGGCCGCTCCGCCCTCCTCCGCCCATTGACGGAGGCATGTTCCGGCTCCACGTCCGCACACTACAACTTCCCGCCATCTTTAGGCAGTTCAAAGAGAGATGGTTATAGGACGCTTCCAAGAGGACATAAGTACAGTGAAGTTGGCAGCCAACTTCAACAACATGGTCAAACTTTCAGACGGTTGGCCGGTCGGGCTTCCTTCCGGAGGGGAGCCGGGAGCCCGAGCAGTCGGCACCGACGTACAGCCACAACTGAACATCGCACGCACAGCCACAACTTCAAAGTGATCGCACAGCCACAACTGAACAGCTACGGATACGCATTCACACCGAAACACCGACACACAGGTACCGCAGGTACGCAGGTACGCAGGTACGCAGGCAGGCGACGAGCAGAGAGGAGCCGTCAGAACATGTCCGGGCACCAAGGACGCCCGGACGTGCGCAGCAGGGCGTCGGCCTCTCGGGCGGCGCCCGCTCGTTCTTCCCGGAGGCGGCCCAGCGCCGCCAGCCGCCCCGCCGACTCGTCGCCCAGCCACAGCGTCGCCAGTTCGGCCACGTCCAGGGTGAGATCGGCACCGCGGGCGGTCGGCGTGCAGGAGGCACCGTCGGGGGTCGCGTCCAGCAGGAAGCGGCCCCCGGCCAGGCCCGCCCGGTCGACGACCTCGAGGACCAGCGAGCCCGACGCGTCGTACGTCCGCGCCTCCAGGGCCCGTACGACGTCCAGGATCCGCACCCACAGCCAGTCCGCCTGCGTGGTGATGCTCGCGGCGCGCGGGTCCGGCAGGTAGTGGGGCAGCAGATCGTCCGGTGAGCGCCGGTCCGTCTTCACCCGGGTGATCCAGTCGATGGAACAGAGGTAGTGCCACAGGGCGCGCCCCGCGGCCGGGGTCACCGCGCTCAGCCAGTTCACCGTCGCCGTGTTCAGCGGCTGCTTCGCGTCGCTCCACTCCTCGTCCGCCTGGTAGGAGGCCATGCCCTCGACCACGCCGTCCGCCGAGCGGTAGACCACGAAGAACGGCTCGACCCACGCACTGCCGTGCAGCCACAGCAGCCCGGTGCGCGCCGCCCACCAGTGCTCGTCCCGGTCGATCACGCCCGGCTGGGCGCGACGCAGCCGCTCATGCAGTTCGGGACCGATCCGGCGGATCTCCTCGGCGTCGGCGAAGTCGACACGGCCGCCGTCCCGGGGACCCGACCACTGCGGATCGAGGCCGGCGCGCGGTACGTCGATGGACCACTCGGTCATCGTGGTGGCCGGGCCGAATCCGTACCGGCCGTAGATCCGGTACTCGGCGGCTATGAGGGTGGCCACGACGTCCCCGCGTTCCTTCGCCGCCGTGAGGTCGTCGGCCATCAGGCGGGTGAGAAGTCCGCGGCGGCGGTGTGTGGGCGCGACGGTGACGTTGGAGATGGCGTCGGCGGGGACGGCGGCGCCGCCGACCGCCGTGAGCTCCTGGTCGAACGAGCGGAACGTCGCCACGCACCGGCCCGCGTCGAACGCGCCGGAGAAACGGGAGTCGGAGAACGCGGTACGGCGGTCGGCGAGCATCCGGTCGGGGACGGTGGGCGGGCGCAGGAAGCCCCTGTTCACGGCGCGCGTCCAGTCGGGCAGCTCGGCATCGGTGATCGGGCGGACGTCTACGGGGTGCCGGGTGGCGAGGCGGGTCATGGGATCACCGTAGGCAGGGGCGGGCGGGTGGCGCGGAGCTTTCTTCCCGCCTCCGCCGCCCTGGCCCGCCCCCCGGCCCCGGCCCCCGGGACCTCGCCGGAGTCACACCAGCAGATCCTCCACCTGCGCCTCCCCCTCCCGGTACCTCCTCGTGATCTCCGCGCCCGACTCGTCGGCCGTCCGCTGGAGGTGCTGGCGGCGGCTCGAGACCTGCTGTTCGTAGCGGACCAGACGGGCCATCGCCTCGTTGAGTTCGGGATCGGTGCGGGCGTCGAGGTCGGAGAGTTCGACGTCGGCGAGCATGTCGGCGGCCAGGCGCCGGGACTCCTCGCTGTGCGGGGTGCCCAGGGTGACGTGGCGGGCCGAAGAACGGTGCCGGGCCGGGGCGTCGGTGAGGATCTCCGACAGCCGCTCCACCACGGAGGCCGCGCCCGTCGGAGAGCGCCGGGCCAGCTCCGCGCGCAGGATGTCGATACGGCCCTGGAGCAGCCGTCGTACGTAGCTGAGGTCGGCCTCGTCGCGCTGGGCGTCCCGGCGCAGGGTGCGCAGTTCGGGCAGGCTCAGCCGGATCAGGTCGTGCTGGGATGGTTCCGCGGGCAGCACGTGGCTGTCGTTGCGCTGTGTCGGCGGCCGATGTGTCGCAGGCCGCCCGGTACTCGGTGTGCTCATGTCCTTCTACCGTCCCCTCGACCGGCGTGTGGGAAGCATCGTGCCACTCCAAATGCCCGCTGAGTTACCGAGTCCCCCCGAACGGCCCCAGATAGGGGCTTAAGGAGCAAAATTGGGTCCCTCGCGGGTCCGCACCCGGCACCCGGCACCCGGCACCCGGCATCATGGTCCGCATGCGAGCGGTGGTGCAGAGGGTGGACGGCGCGAGCGTCGTCGTGGACGGCGGGACGGTCGGGGAGATCAGCGGCGAGGGACTGTGCGTCCTGGTCGGGGTCACCCACGAGGACACGAAGGAGAAGGCGGCTCAGCTCGCCCGCAAGCTCTGGTCGGTGCGCATGCTGCACGACGAGAAGTCCTGCAGCGACATCGACGCCCCGCTGCTGGTGATCAGCCAGTTCACGCTGTACGGGGACGCGCGCAAGGGGCGCCGCCCCACCTGGAACGCGGCCGCACCCGGCGATGTCGCCGAGCCGCTCGTCGACGAGGTCGTGGCCCAGTTGCGCGCCCTGGGCGCGACGGTGGCGACGGGCCGGTTCGGCGCGCAGATGCGCGTGTCACTGACGAACGACGGCCCGTTCACCGTACTGATCGAGATCTAGGGCAGATCCAGGGCACCGCCGGGATCCAGGGCTGATCCAGGGCTGATCTAGGGCTCCACGACCACTTCTTGAGCGGCTGCCGTCGTCCCGGCCAGCAGCGGCGCGTCCACCGGCACGTTCCGCTTCACCAGGGCCAGGGCCACCGGGCCGAGTTCGTGGTGGCGTACGGACGTGGTGATGAAGCCGATCTTGCGTCCGTCGGGGTCCCCGTCGGCGACGCGGAGCTCGGTGCCGGCGGCCGGGAGGTACACCTCGCTGCCGTCGAGGTGGAGGAAGACCAGACGGCGGGGCGGCTTGCCGAGGTTCTGCACCCGGGCGACCGTCTCCTGGCCGCGGTAGCAGCCCTTCTGCAGATGCACGGCGGTGCCGATCCAGCCGAGCTCGTGCGGGATGGTGCGGTGGTCGGTCTCGAAGCCGAGCCGCGGGCGGTGGTGCTCGACGCGGAGGGCCTCGTGGGCGAGGAGCCCGGCCGGCGGCCCCGCCTTCCCGGCGAACGCCTCCAGATCGGCGCGCGGGAGGAACAGCTCACGGCCGTACGCGGTCTCCCGGACGACGACACCCGGCGGGACGGGTGCGATGGAGCCCGCGGGGAGGTACACGACCGCGAGGTCGGCGGTGCGGTCGGCGACCTCGACCCGGTAGAAGAACTTCATCGACTCCAGGTAGGAGATCAGCGCCTCCTGGGTGCCGGGTTCGACGTGCGCCCAGACCGTCAGACCGTCGTCCACCAGGTAGAGCGCGTGCTCGATGTGGCCGTTCGCCGAGAGGATCAGCGCCTCGGTGGCCTCGCCGACGGGGAGGTCGGTGACGTGCTGGGTGAGGAGAAGGTGCAGCCAGCTCAGCCGGTCCTCGCCGGTGACCGCGATGACTCCGCGGTGCGAGAGGTCGACGAAGCCGGTGCCGTCGGCGAGGGCGCGCTGCTCGCGGAACAGGTCGCCGTAGTGACCGGCGACGCCTTCGTCGACCCCCTCGGCGGGGACGGCGCCGGGCAGGGACAGCAGGGGGCTCTTCATGGGCCCAAGCCTACGACTTGGTAATTGAACCCTTGAGCGTGCAGTCCTTGCAGCGGCCGAAGATCGCGAAGTGCTTCATGTCGGTGTCGAAGCCGAAGGTCTCGCGCAGTTTGTCCCGGAACTCGGCGGCCACCTGCACATCCGCCTCGATGACGTTGCCGCAGTCCCGGCAGACGAGGTGGATGTGGTGGTGCCGGTCCGCCAGGTGGTACGTCGGCGCCCCGTGCCCCAGGTGCGCGTGGCTGACCAGCTCGAGCTCCTCCAGGAGCTCCAGGGTCCGGTACACGGTGGAAATGTTGACCCCCGACGCCGTCTTCCTCACTTCCACGAGGATGTCGTCGGGGGTCGCGTGCTCCAGGGTGTCCACGGCTTCGAGGACAAGCTGGCGCTGCGGCGTCAGCCGGTAGCCGCGCTGCCGCAGGTCGCTCTTCCAGTCAGTGCTTTCAGTGCTCACCACACCGAAGAGTCTAGAACTACTTGAAGAAGGCGATCCCGTCGTCCGGCATGTCGTCGGGGAGGGCCTTGGCCCAGCGCTCGACCTCCTCCGGAGTGACGACCTTCTTCAGGTGCGCCGACATGTAGGGGCGCAGCTCCACCTCGGGGGTCTGCTTCTCGCCGACCCACATGAGGTCGCTCTTGACGTAGCCGTACAGCCGCTTGCCGCCGGTGTAGGGGCCGGAGGCCGCCGTGCGGGCCACCGCGTCCGTGACGAGGTCGATCTGCGGCTTCTTGTCGGCGAGCTCGCCGTACCAGATCTCGACCACGCCGTCGTCGCGGACCATGGTCACCTCGACCTTGCGGTCGGCGTCGATGCGCCAGAAGCCGGACTCCGACTCCAGGGGCCGGACCTTGTTGCCCTCGTCGTCCAGGACCCAGGTGTGGGAGTGGTACTCCAGGAAGTCCCGGCCGTCGTGGCCGAAGGTGACCTCCTGCCCGAAGTTGCACTTCTCCGAACCGGGGAAGTCGTGCACGCCCGCGCCCGCCCAGGCGCCCAGCAGGAAGGCGAGGGGGACGAGGTCCTTGTGGAGGTCGGACGGAATCTCGATCATGAGTGACAGTTCCTGGACGTGGTCGGTCAGCGCTGGCCCTGGTAAAGCTTCTTCACGGTCAGACCGGCGAAGGCGAGGACGCCTACGCAGACCAGGACCAGCAGGGCTTCGAAGAAGATCTCCACGGGGTGCTCCTCGGATGAGCGTGCTTCGGGGTACGTACTACGACAGGGCCGGCCCCCAGCTTACGCGGCCGGGGGCCGGCCCTCCTTGTGAGGTACTCCCTTACGGGGGTCAGCCCAGCAGCTGGCTCTGGAGGGTGACGGTCTGCTGGAAGGGGACGGCCTCGGCGGTGCCCTTACGGGACTGGAGGACCAGGGCGATGACGTCGCCCGCGCGGAGGTAGGCCTGCCGCAGCTGCTCCGCGCCGTACGGCTTCACCTCGTCGTACGAGTAACGGATGAGGCTCCCGGGGTCGGCGGCGGTGGGGTACTCGTCGTCGAACTGCGCCTCGGTGGCACCGCGCACCGCGTACAGGGGACCGCCGTAGGACGTGAGCTTGCCGTAGACGCGGTCGGCCACCGTCCCCGTGTCGAACTGGAGCAGATAGACACGGGTGCCGGTGCCGTCCGGGGTGGTCCAGCCCCGGGCCGCCGTGTGCCGCAGCCCGTTGTCGGTGAGCAACTGGCCGACCTGGTCCCGGTCCTCCTTCGCCTCGAACACGTTCAGGAAGTCCTTGGTCGGCAGCCAGCCGTCGGCGCCGCGCAGCGCCTTGTCGTCCGTCGCCCCCTCGGGCGCGGGCAGCAGCAGCCCGCGCAGGTCCGCGTAGTGGGCCATCGCCCAGTTCTTGGTGTCGAACGGGCGGGGGCTGCCGGAGGGCAGCGGCGGCCTGGTGATCTCCGGGTACGCCCAGCGACCGTCGGACCCGGTCGCGAGACCGGGCACGTCCGTGCGCTCCATGCGCGTGATCCCGTACGCCGTCCCGGCCCCGAGCGTGGCGAACACCGTGACGACGGCGGTCCAGCGCAGAACGGCCCGCAGGACCCGCCGGTCCTTCGGCGCGACCGGCGCCAGCGGGACGACCGGCTCGACCGGCTCCGGGACGACCGGCTCGACCGGCTTCTGCGGACCGCCGTCCGTCTCGGGGGCCGTCCCGCCGTCCGTCTCGGGGGCCGTCCCGCCGTCCGTCGCGGGGGCCGTCACATCGGCCGCCTCGGAGGTGACCTCGGGGGCGGCCGTCGCGTCCGTGTCGGGCTTCTGTGGTCGGTCGGTGGTCATACGGCCTGTCCCGGGTCGTCGATGCGGTCGAGTTGGGCGGTGAAGAACTTCGCGACGAACTTCCCGTCGAGCGGATCGGGGGCGTCCGCGGTGACGCTGACCAGCACGTCTCCCACGTAGGCGGTACAGAGCGCGACGCCCAGCTCCTCGCCCTTGCTCTTGGGCGTCAGGAAGCACTGGGCGTCTTTGTAGCCCTCGATCTTCGGACCCTTGCGGAAGACGTCCGTGGAAGCGAGAAAGGCGTTGTAGGACGTCGCCGACCGACGCACGGCGGTGCTGCTCTCCAGCCGCGACAACGTGACGTCGAACGAGATCGCGTCGGTGGTGTTGTAATCCAGCCGTTCGACGACGTAACTGCGCATCGCCATGCCCTTGATGCGCTCCTTGTCGATCAGTTTCTCCAGTTGCCGGCGCGACGAGCTCGGCAGATCCTTGATCGACTCCTTGCGCAGGGCGGTGGCCTGCGCTCCGCTGAACTCGGCGTCCGCGCCGAACTCCCTGAGGTCGGGGCCGCGGTCGTAGCCGTCGGTGCCGAACGGCACCAGCAGGGCGCTGAGCCCCGCCCCCGCCGCAGCGTCCTTCTCGGGCTTCTCGTCGTCCTGGGCGGGCGGCGGGAACTTCCACGTCGGCTTGCCGGGTGCGCGGTCGGCGTCCTGGACGGTCACGACGGTGTAGCCCACACCGCCGAGCAGGGCGCAGGCCAGCAGCGCTGATCCCGCCACGGCGACGATCCGGCCGGGCCGGGGAGCCCTGCGGGCCGGCTTCACGACGACGGGCTCGGGGTTCACGGGGCTCACGGGGTCCACAGGGCTCACGGGGTTCTCGCTCACAGCTTGCCCACCTGCCGCTCGGCCAGGTCCATGATCTTCGCCTTGGAGATCGGTTTGCTGCCGTAGACGTGGATCTCCACGTAGATGTCACCGCGCCAGGCGTGCGCCTCGGCCGAGTGCATCGGGAGGTAGCCCGCCTTCTGCTCGGGTGAGTCGTGCACGTACACCGTCCCGTTGCCCTCGCCCGTGCCGGGAATCGGCCAGCTGCGGGTGTCGTCCTCTTCGTCCGCCCAGTAGTCGCCGTTCTCGGCCCACTCGGACGCCGCCGCCTTGCTCTCCTGGCGGAACTGCACGAGCGCGATGTCGACGGTGTACGACTCGCCCACCTGCCACGAGGTCACGGCCGCGCGGCGGAACTCGTCGTCGACGAGGCTGTTGAACGTGTTGGCCGGCCCCTTGTACCGCTCCGCGTACCTGGCCAGATCCGCCCAGCCGTCGTCGTCCACCGCGAACAGGTTGTCCTTGGCCCCCTTGGGGCGCGTGATCAACAGCTTGCGCAGGTCACCGTCCGTTTTGACCCGCCGGTCCTGCGCCGCCGACAGCGGCTCGACCTCGCCCTTGGCCTGTCCGACCACGGGCTGGGAGAGCGGTGGCAGCGCGGTCGGTTCGCGGTCGGCCTGGACCAGGAGACCGGCGCAGGCGCCGACGACGACACCGAGCACTGCGGCTCCGGCGATCATCGACGCCGTACGGCCGCGGCGACGGCGGGGCCGCGGATGAGGCATGTCGGCCGCGGCACCCACCGCGACGGTTGCCCCGACCCCTGCCCCGAGCTCACAGCCTGCCTCTGCCTCTGCCTCGGCGTCTGCCTCCGCCTCCGCGTCTGCCTCTGCCTCGGCGCCTGCCGCAGGCTCGGCGTCTGCCTCTGTGACCGCTTCTGCCTCTGTGACCGCTTCTGCCCCCGGGACTCCGTCTGCCTCGACGACCCCAATTGCACCCACTACCTCTTCGGCCCTTTCTGGACCTTCCACAACATCCCCCTAAGAAGCGTGCAGCGCGTATTCCGTCTCGCGCTTCACAGGAGACCCATGGTCAACATCAGCAGTTGTAGTCGAGTTGATTACGATTCAGGTATGGCGAAGAAGCTCGTGATCAAGGTGACGGCGGGGGCCGATGCCCCCGAGCGGTGTTCTCAGGCGTTCACTGTCGCGGCCGTCGCCGTGGCCAGTGGGGTCGAGGTCTCCCTCTGGCTGACCGGGGAGTCCGCCTGGTTCGCGCTGCCGGGCCGGGCCGCCGAGTTCGAGCTCCCGCACGCGGCGCCGCTGCCCGGCCTGCTCGACTCGATCCTGGCCGGTGGCCGCCTCACCCTGTGCACCCAGTGCGCGGCCCGCCGGGACATCACGGAGAAGGACGTCATCGAGGGCGTACGGATCGCGGGAGCGCAGGTGTTCGTGCAGGAGGCGCTGGCCGACGGCACCCAGGCGCTCGTGTACTAGGGCCGTGCCAGGAGGGTCGTACTAGGGCCGGTCCTGGGGCCGGCGTTTCTTGCCGTCCAGCTCGTCCCACCACTCGTCGGACTTCGGGTCGCCGGAGGGGTCGTCCCACCAGCGGTCCTCGGGGCCGCGCCGGTTGGCGACCATCGCGGCGAGCGGCGGGATGACCATGGCCACCACACACATCCCGACGGCCACGGGCATCGACCAGATCCGCACGACTCCCCAGGCCAGGACGAACAGCGCGATGCAGATCCCCATCATCGCGAAGTAGGCGTGCTTGCGGCGGGCGTACATATGTCCAGGGTAGAACCGTCGCGGCGGATCCGGCGGGGCCGGGAACGGCGGAAGGGCCGTGCTCCCGGGTGTTCCACCCGTGGGCACGGCCCTTCCGTCTGTTCGTGGTCGGAGGCTGGGCTCAGACCGCGATCGCGACCTCCGCGAGGCCGCCCTGCTGGGCGACGACCGTGCGGTCGGCGGTGGCGCCGGGAACGAGGGCGCGAACGGTCCAGGTGCCCTCGGCCGCGTAGAAGCGGAACTGTCCGGTGGCGGAGGTCGGGACCTCCGCGGTGAACTCGCCGGTCGAGTCCAGCAGACGGACGTAGCCCGTCACCGGCTCACCGTCCCGGGTCACCTGACCCTGGATCGTGGTCTCACCGGGCTTGATCGTCGAGGCGTCCGGGCCGCCGGCCTTCGCTCCACACATGTGCTTCTCCAGAGGTCGTTCAGGTCGGTCTTGGGATGATTACTTGTTGGCGCCGAGCTCGATCGGGACGCCGACGAGGGAGCCGTACTCGGTCCAGGAGCCGTCGTAGTTCTTGACGTTCTCCACGCCCAGCAGCTCGTGCAGCACGAACCAGGTCAGGGCCGAGCGCTCGCCGATGCGGCAGTACGCGATGGTGTCCTTGGCCAGGTCGACCTGCTCGTCGGCGTAGAGCTCCTTGAGCTCGTCGTCCGACTTGAAGGTGCCGTCGTCGTTGGCGTTCTTCGACCACGGGATGTTGCGGGCGGACGGGACGTGGCCCGGACGCTGCGACTGCTCCTGCGGCAGGTGCGCGGGAGCGAGCAGCTTGCCGCTGAACTCGTCGGGCGAGCGGACGTCGACCAGGTTCTGCGAGCCGATGGCCGCCACGACGTCGTCGCGGAAGGCGCGGATGGACTTGTTCTGCGGCTTGGCCTGGTAGGAGGTCTCGGGGCGCTCGGGCACCTCTTCGACCAGCTCGCGGGCGTCCAGCTCCCACTTCTTGCGGCCACCGTCGAGAAGCTTGACGTTGTCGTGGCCGTACAGCTTGAAGTACCAGTAGGCGTAGGACGCGAACCAGTTGTTGTTGCCGCCGTAGAGGATCACCAGCGTGTCGTTGGCGATGCCCTTGGCCGACAGGAGCTTCTCGAAGCCCTCCTGGTCGACGAAGTCACGGCGGACCGGGTCCTGGAGGTCCTTGGTCCAGTCGATCCGGATGGCGTTCCGGATGTGGTTCTTCTCGTACGCGGACGTGTCCTCGTCGACCTCGACGATGGCGATGTCGGCGTTGTCGAGGTTGGCCTCGACCCAGTCGGCGTCAACCAGGACGTCACTGCGGCTCATGCTCGTTCTCCTCCGGGGCAGTTGCGGCGGGGGTGTGCAAGAAAGAGAGGTGCGCGGCCGGGTCTCGCCGGCGGCCGGCGCACGGATGCCCTCGGACGAGGGCGCCTGGAGGCGCGGAAGGCCGGCGGCGCTTCCGCTCAGAAGGTGCGACAGAGCATGGCGGCGACGCGGCACAGGTCTACTGCCCGCCGCTTCGTGAGATCCGCCTGTCGCTGCATCATGCCGACGATCGTAGGGACGGACAGGTGGGCATGTCACCAGCAAGCCGAATGGTGAGATGCGATCGTCCGGATAATGGGACGCAACAAGCGCCCGAGCCGCCGTCCCACGGCTTCCGGGCGCTTGTGTCCGTCGTCACCTCTACGGTGCGGACGGCGGTGTCTCGCCTGTCGGACACTCACCGTCCACCGGAGCTCGATCCAGGTGGACGGAGGCCAGCCTGACCGGTTCTGGCCGGTCCTGGCCGGTCCTGGCCGATACCGGCCGCTCCAGCGGTCAGCCTTACCCGGTCAGCTTGACGTTCGAACCCTTCACCGAGATGTCCACACCGTTCTTCCCCGCCTGCACCTTGTCCAGCTGGATCCCGCCGGGAAGGTCGTCGATCTTCTGCTGGAAGTCGGTGATCGAGCGCACCTCGCTCTCGGCGGCCCGCACCCCGCCGAAGCTGGGCAGCGAGTCGGCGTGCACCCGGACGGTGTCGCCCTGGACGGTGACCGTGCTCAGGACGTAGACGGGCTGCGGCAGCTTGGTGCCGAGCACGGTGGCCTCGACGGCGACCTTGATCTTCCCGTTGCCGCCGTCGGAGAGACCGACCACGTTGGCGGTGACACCCTGCATCACCTGCGTCGGCTCGGACTTCGCCGTCTTCAGCAGCTCGGCGTAGGTGATGGACGCGGTGCCGGTGGCGCTGGAGGCGGTGGCGGAGCTGTAGTCGCCGGAGAACTCGACGCCCTTCATGTCCGCCTGGAGGTCGTCGATACGGATGGTCTGCCCGCTGGTGCCGGTGGCCGCCTCGTAGTCCTTGATGCCGACCTCGACGTCGTCCAGCGAGCCCCCCACGACCTGGGTGAGGAACGGGAAGCCCTTGATGGACACGTCCGGGGTGGCGGCGAGGCCCTCGTTGGCCTTCAGCTTGTCGGCCGCCTCACCCTCCGCGAAGTTCACGGCGAGGCGGTCCGCGAGCACGAACAGGCCGCCCAGGACCACGACGACGACCAGCAGTATTCGAAGCGCACGCATGCGGTAGTTCCCCCACCCGGATGGCCTGAACGGTTCATTGACAACGGTTCAAGGTAACCCCGCGCGGCGGCGGCGCCGCCGCTTTGTCGATCACCTGTGACAGACCATCACCGCTGTTCGCTCCTTACCCGTTACGCCAGCGCCCGCCCGAGCACGTAGACCGCCGGTGCGGCCGCGGCCAACGGCAGGGCCACGCCCGCCGTGAGGTGGACGAAGCGGGAGGGGTAGTCGTAGCTCGCGACCCGGTGGCCGACGAGCGCGCAGACCGCGGCGCCCGCGCCGAGCAGCGCGCCCTTGGCGCCCAGGCCGGTCATCCCGCCGACCGCGATGCCCGCGCCCGCCGCGGCGACCAGGGCCACCACGACGGAGGCCGGCGTGGGCAACGGCAGCGCCCGGGCCAGCACCGCCACCGCCACCGCGGCCGCGCCGACCGTCACCGCGTCCGGCTCGGCACCGAGGTGCCCGGTGGCGAGGACGGCCAGCGCCGAGGACGTGACGGTCGCCATCAGGCCGTACATGCGCTCGTCGGGGTCGGCGTGCGAGCGCAGCTGGAGCACCAGACAGAGCAGGACCCAGACGCCGAGGGTGCCGAAGATCGCGGCGGGCGCGTTCTCCCGGCCCGCCGCGAGGAGCGCCACGTCCGACACCAGCCCGCCCAGGAACGCGAGCGCGATGCCCTGCCGGGCCGGCCACATGCCGTTCAGCCGGAACCAGCCCGCCGCCGTGACGGCCTGGAGCGCGACGAGCGGGACGAGCAGGGCGTACGAGCCGACGGCCGCCGCACCGGACAGGAGCAGACCGAGGACGGCGGTGAGCGCCGCGGGCTGCATCCCCGGCTCGATGATCGGCGAACGCCCCTCCAGGCGCGCCCGCTGGGCGTCGGTGACGCGGGCGTTGCCGGCGAGGGTGGCGGGGCCGTAGGTCATGCCGGTACTCCCGGTGCGAGGTTCCTGGTCGTGCGCGGGGGCGCCCGCTGGGGCGGCGGCGAAGGCACGGTTAGAGGACGGAGCGGGCGCGGTGGGTACGTGAGGGGCCTGAGGAGCCCGCTGAGACCCCGGGGTCTGCCAGCTCCCCGCCTCGGCGTGGTTCTGCCCCGGGGTCTGCCAGTTCCCCGCCTCGGCGTGGTTCTGCCCCTGGGCATGGTTCCCCGCGTGGGGGTGGTTCTGCGCGTGAGGGTGGTTCTGCGGCTGCGCGTGGTTTCCCGCCTGTGCGTGGTTCTCCGGCGGCAGAGCCGCGCCCGCCCCGGGGCCGCCGTACACAGGGGCGTTGCCGTACGCGGCTTGATGGTCGCCGTACGCGGACTGCTGGTCGCCGTACACGAGTCGCTGGTCGCCGTACGCGGACTGCTGGTCGCCGTAGATCGGCGTCTCGCCCGTCTGCGGGGGCAGGTAGGCGGTCCGGGCCGGGTCGGCCGGGGTGACCGGCGCCTGCACGCTGGTCTCCCAGGTCTGGCCCTGCCACTGCTGCGTGTGCTGGAGGTGGGCCTGCGGGTCCTCGTACCCCTGCCCCTGCTGCTGCCCGGGCCACGCCTGCTGCTGGGGCTCCTGGGCTCGCCGGGGCTGCTGCTGGGCGTACGGGTCGTAGTCCTGGTACCCGTCGTGGCCCTCGTACCCCTCGTAGCCCTGGTGGTCGTACGGCTGGTCGGTCATCTCAACCTCCTGCGAACGGCGGGAGCACCTCGACCGTGCCGCCGTCGGCCAGCCGTACCGTCTCATGTTCGCGGGTGCCCACGGGATCACCGTCGACGAGGAACGAGCATCGCTGCAGGACACGCACGAGTTCGCCGGGGTGTCGCGCACGCGCGGCGTCGAGCGCCTCGGCGAGCGTGGCCGCGTCGTGCGACTCCTCGGCGACCCCGGCCGCGGCCTTGGCGGCCGCCCAGTAGCGCACCGTGACCTTGGGCATCAGGTTCCTCAATCGATCGGCTGTGTACACGGTCAGGCTAGCCCGCGCGCGCGACCGCCCAGTCCCCGATGCGGGCCAGCAGGCCGTCGTCGGCCGCGTGCTCGGCGTGGCCCATGCCGTGCTCCACCCAGAGTTCGCCGTGCCCCGCGGCGGCCTCGGCCAGCATCCGGGGGTGGTCGAGGGAGAAGTAGCCGTCCTGGTCGCCGTGCACGATCAGCAACGGGGACGGCGCGATCTTCGGGACCGCCTCTACCGGGGACAGCGGAACGGGGTCCCAGTCCCGGCGGTGAATCCGGGTGCGGAAACCGCAGCGGCCGACCAGGCGGCCCTCGGGGCGGGTGACCATCCAGTGCAGCCGGCGCATCGGGGCCGTGCCGCGGTAGTACCAGCGGGCGGGGGCGCTCACGGAGACGACGGCGTCCACCGTCCCCTCGTACAGCGCCGCGTGCCGCAGGACCACCGAGCCGCCCTCCCCCACTGCCTCAAGGGCGTGGGAGGTGCCCCCAGAAGCCGACGGTCACCACACGCGCGTGCCCGAGCGAGCGCGCCCACTCCACCGCGGCGGCCAGGTCGAGGACCTCGCGGTCGCCGACCGTCGAGTGTCCGCCGGAGCGGCCGTGCCCCCGGAAGGAGAAGGTCACGACGGCGCCGTGCCGGGCGAGGGCGGACGCCACGCGCCGCACGTGCGGGCGCGGTCCACGTCCCCGGTGAACCCGTGGGCCACGACGAACACCGGGTGATCGGCGGGTGGCTCGGAGGTGTCGTATACGACCGCACCCGGTTCGTATACGGAATCGACGGAAATCCCGTCGGCGGTGGGCAGAAACGTCCGCAATGGTGCACACGTGCCCGTCTCGGCATTCGGACGAACGGTGGAACGAGCCACATGACCTGCCGGACCGCTGCTCATGTGGGCTATTCTGCTGGACAGAGGACTCGGGCAGCGTAGCCCCCGGGTCCTTTTGTGCTTTCGGAAGCGTTGTATACGAAATGGGAACCGGGTGGGAAACACCAGGTGACCTCAGGTGTACGGGCCCCCGGGATCGCAGAGCAGTGCCGCAAAGCCGCAGTGCCGCAATGTCCTCGCAGGGACCGAGGAGGAACCAGACGTATGAGTTCTCTGCTGCTCCTGACCAACGCTCTCCAGCCGTCGACGGAGGTCCTTCCGGCCCTCGGCCTGCTGCTGCACAACGTCCGCGTGGCTCCGGCGGAAGGCCCCGCCCTCGTCGACACCCCGGGCGCCGACGTCATCCTGATCGACGGCCGCCGCGACCTGCCCCAGGTGCGCAGCCTCTGCCAGCTGCTGCGGTCCACCGGCCCCGGCTGTCCGCTCATCCTGGTCGTGACCGAGGGCGGCCTCGCCGCCGTCACCGCCGACTGGGGCATCGACGACGTGCTCCTGGACACCGCGGGACCGGCCGAGGTCGAGGCCCGGCTCCGGCTGGCCATGGGCCGCCAGCAGATCGTCAACGACGACTCCCCCATGGAGATCCGCAACGGCGACCTGTCGGTGGACGAGGCGACCTACAGCGCGAAGCTCAAGGGACGGGTCCTGGACCTCACCTTCAAGGAGTTCGAGCTGCTGAAGTACCTGGCCCAGCACCCGGGCCGGGTCTTCACCCGCGCACAGCTGCTCCAGGAGGTCTGGGGCTACGACTACTTCGGCGGCACCCGGACCGTCGACGTGCACGTACGGCGGCTGCGCGCCAAGCTCGGCCCCGAGCACGAGTCGCTGATCGGAACCGTCCGGAACGTCGGTTATCGATTCGTTACCCCTGAGAAGGGGGAGCGCGGAAGTGACGACGCGAAGGCCAAGGCGGACCGGTCGGAGCGGGCAAACGCGGAGGATGCGGACAACGCGACCGCCCTGGACACCGAAGAGATCCCGGCAGAGGCGTAGTACCCGCCGGTAGGCCCGGCATCCGCTCGGGAAGGGCGTCGCCCGCGCACAGGGAAGCACCTGTACGCCCTGCCCAGAGCGGGTCCATCCGCGTAGACTCCGCGGGTGGCCAAGGTGACTCGGGATGATGTGGCGCGGCTGGCGGGGACTTCGACCGCCGTCGTCAGTTATGTCATCAACAACGGACCCCGGCCGGTCGCACCGGCCACGCGCGAGCGTGTTCTCGCCGCCATCAAGGAGCTGGGGTACCGGCCCGACCGGGTCGCCCAGGCGATGGCGTCGCGGCGCACCGACCTCATAGGCCTGATCATCCCGGACGCCCGCCAGCCGTTCTTCGGCGAGATGGCGCACGCGGTCGAGCAGGCCGCCTCCGAGCGCGGAAAGATGGTGCTGGTCGGCAACACCGACTATGTCGCCGAGCGCGAGGTCCACTATCTGCGGGCGTTCCTCGGGATGCGCGTCTCGGGCCTCATCCTCGTCAGCCACGCGCTGAACGACCTGGCGGCCGCGGAGATCGACGCCTGGGACGCCCGGGTGGTGCTGCTGCACGAGCGCCCCGAGGCCATCGACGACGTCGCCGTCGTCACCGACGACCTGGGCGGCGCCCAGGTCGCCGTACGCCACCTCCTGGAGCACGGCTACGAGTACGTGGCCTGTGTCGGCGGCACCGCGGACACGCCCTCCGTCGGCGACCCGGTCTCCGACCACGTCGAGGGCTGGCGGCGCGCGATGGACGACGCCGGCCTCAGCACGGAGGGCCGGCTCTTCGAGGCGCCGTACAACCGCTACGACGCCTACCGCGTCTCCCTGGAACTGCTGGCGGGCCCGCACCGGCCGCCGGCCGTCTTCTGCTCCACCGACGACCAGGCGATCGGTCTGCTGCGCGCGGCGCGCGAGCTGCGCATCGACGTGCCCGGCGAGCTGGCGGTCATCGGCTTCGACGACATCAAGGAAGCGGCCCTGGCCGACCCGCCCATGACAACGATCGCGTCGGACCGCTCGGCGATGGCCCGGGCGGCGGTCGATCTCGTCCTGGACGACGGTCTGCGGGTCGCCGGGTCACGGCGCGAGCGGCTGAAGGTGTTCCCGTCGCGGCTGGTGGTCCGGCAGTCCTGCGGCTGCGAGTAACCCGCCCCGCACACGGGTCCGTAGGTCCGTAGGTCCGCTGCAACCGCTCTCAGCGGTTCCGGCCGTTCCCGGCCGTTTCCGGTCATGTGCGAACCGCTGACTGGCCCGGGTGAGCCGTGCATGAGACGCGTCTGAGAGGCTGCGCGAGACTTCGGGATCGCTCTTCATATCGGGCATACGAGGTTCTGGCGGGCTTCTCAGCCAGCACTCAGGGAGCTCTCATGGTCGGGGGCGAAGCTTCTTTCCATGACCGAGAGCATCCGCCGCAGCGGCGAGTACGAGAACTTCGAGAACCCGTACCAGGCCCCGTACGAGGGCGCCCAGCAGCACGCCTCCGCCTCCCCCGTGGCTTCCTCCCCGGTGAACCCGGAGTGGCCGCCGCCGCCGGCGTACGAGCCGGTCACGCAGCCCGTGCAGCAGCAGTCGGTGCAGCAGCAGCCCGCGTACCAGCAGCCGGTCGTCGAGCCCACCGCGGTGTGGCAGACCCAGGCAGCCGGCGGCGACGGCAACGGCGGCGGCCACGGCGGAACCGCTCTCCTCACCCCCGTGGCCTCGGAGCCCGCGCCTGGCGCCAGGAAGAAGCGTGCCCGCGGCCCGTTCGCGCTGCTCGCCGCCGTGGCGATCGTCGCGGCCGCGATAGGCGGCGGCACGGCCTACGGCATCCAGGAGCTGACCGGCAAGGACCAGGTGGTCTCCTCGTCCACCACCACCAGCGTGGTGCCCTCCAGCAAGACGGGCGACGTGGCCACCATCGCGGCGGCGGTCAGCCCGAGCGTCGTCGAGGTCAGCGCCACGCTCAGCAACGGGACGTCCACCGGCTCCGGCGTGATCATCACCAGCGACGGTGAGATCGTCACCAACAACCACGTCATCTCCGGCGCCACCTCGATCAAGGTGTCGACGAGCGACGGGAAGTCGTACACCGCCAAGGTCGTCGGCACGGACAGCAAGAAGGACCTCGCGCTCATCAAGCTGGAGAACGCGTCCGGCCTGAAGCCGGCGACCCTCGGCAACTCCGACGGCGTCAAGGTCGGCGACACGGTCGTGGCGATCGGCTCCCCCGAAGGCCTGACCGGCACCGTCACCAGCGGCATCGTCTCCGCGCTGAGCCGCGACGTGACCGTCTCGACCGACGAGAGCCAGAGCCAGAGCCAGGGCGGCCAGGGCGGCGACGGCAACTGGCCGTTCCAGTTCGGCGGCCAGCAGTTCAACGGTGACACGGGTACGTCCACGACGACCTACAAGGCGCTCCAGACGGACGCCTCCCTGAACCCCGGCAACTCCGGCGGCGCGCTCATCGACGCCGGCGGCAACATCATCGGCATCAACTCCGCGATGTACTCCGCCGCGGCGGACTCGTCCTCCTCCGACGCCGGCAGCGTCGGCCTCGGCTTCGCCATCCCGGTCAACACCGTCAAGGCCGACCTCGCCATGCTGCGGGCCGGCGGCTCCGACAGCTGAACAACCACCACCGAGCCAGGGAGTACGTCATGATCAAGCAGGTTTCGCACACGGTGACCGGTTTCGGTGCGGCCGACCTCGGCCTGGCCCTCGACGTGGCGTACGAGCTGCACCCTCCGGTCGCGCCGACCCGGGCGCCGGAGGTGGCGGCCCCGCAGCTGATGGGCCTGCGCACCACGGCGGCCCGCCCGCACCAGCGCAAGGTGCCGCTGAACCGGCTCGCGGCGATGCGCGGCTGATCTCCGCGCGGCTGATCCCGCCCCAACCCACCCTTTACGCGCACACCGGGAACCATGCGAGGCTGAGGACACTCAGCACGTTCAGCAGGTCCGGCCTCCCGTCGTCCCACCGCATCCGAGGAATCCACGCCCATGAGCCCCGCCGAAGGCGACCGTGACACCCAGCGCATCCTGATCGTCGACGACGAGCCGGCGGTGCGCGAAGCACTCCAGCGCAGCCTCGCCTTCGAGGGCTACGACACGCAGGTCGCCGTGGACGGCGCGGACGCGCTGGAGAAGGCGACGGCCTACCGGCCCGACCTGCTGGTCCTGGACATCCAGATGCCGCGGATGGACGGCCTCACCACCGCGCGCCGCATCCGCGGGGCGGGTGACACCACGCCCATCCTGATGCTGACGGCCCGCGACACGGTCGGCGACCGGGTCACCGGACTGGACGCCGGGGCGGACGACTACCTGGTCAAGCCCTTCGAACTGGACGAACTGTTCGCCCGCGTAAGGGCCCTGCTGCGGCGCAGCTCCTACGCGGCGGCGGCCGGGGCGGGCGCCGTGGAGGACGACGAGGCCCTCACCTTCGCCGATCTGCGCATGGACCTCGCGACCCGTGAGGTCACCCGTGCCGGACGCCCCGTGGAACTGACCCGTACGGAGTTCACCCTCCTGGAGATGTTCATGGCACACCCGCGCCAGGTCCTCACGCGTGAGCAGATCCTGAAGGCGGTCTGGGGCTTCGACTTCGAGCCGTCGTCCAACTCCCTGGACGTGTACGTGATGTACCTGCGCCGCAAGACGGAAGCGGGCGGCGAGCCACGCCTCGTGCACACCGTGCGGGGCGTCGGGTACGTGTTGCGGCAGGGCGGGGCGGAGTGAACAAGGTCGTACGGCGGTTCCGGACCCTTCCCATCAGGGCCCGGCTGTCGCTGCTCGTCGCTGCCGCTGTGGCTTTCGCGGTGGCGGCGGTCTCGGTGACGTGCTGGTTCATCGTGCAGGGGAAGCTGTACGACCAGGTCGACACGCAGCTCGACAGTGCCAACGTGAGCCTGAAACCGCAGGACGTCACGGCTCTGCTGGCTGCCTGTCCGAAGGACGCGAGCGATTCGTCCAACAGCTTCCGTCCCAGGGACTACTACGTGCAGGTGGTGAAGTCGGACGGCACCGTCTGCGTGTTTCCCGAGTCGGCGGGCACGGTCAAGGTCACCGGTCATGACAAGAGCATGGCCGCAGATCCCGAGCCGGGTATGAGTACCTTCCACGACAGCACCGACGCCGATGGTGAAGACGTGCGAGTACGCACCACTCCCCTCACGGTGGGCTTCGGACCCAACACCCAGCTCTACCCCGACTACGCGCTGGTCCTCGGTGTGTCCCTCAAGGAGACCCAGAAGACCCTCAACGACCTCGCACTCATCCTCCTCCTCGTCTCCGGCATCGGAGTCCTCGGCGCCGGCGCCGCCGGTCTCGCCGTGGCGCGTGCGGGGCTGCGGCCCGTCGACAAGCTCACCGAGGCCGTCGAGCACGTGGCCCGGACGGAGGACCTGAGCATCCGGATCCCCGTCGAGGACGAGACCGACGACGAGATCGCGCGTCTCTCCCGTTCCTTCAACTCCATGACCGCCTCCCTCGCCAACTCCCGTGAGCTCCAGCAGCAGCTGATCGCGGACGCCGGGCACGAGCTCCGCACCCCGCTCACCTCCCTGCTCACCAACATCGAGCTCCTCACCCGCAGCGAGGAGACGGGCCGTCCGATCCCCGAGGCGGACCGCAAGGCGCTCCTCGCCTCCGTGAAGGCGCAGATGACCGAACTGGCGTCGCTCATCGGCGACCTCCAGGAACTGTCCCGTTCCGAAGGCCAGCGCGGCGAGCGCGTGCAGGTGGTCCCGCTGGAGGACGCGGTGGAGTCGGCGCTGCGCCGGGCCCGGCTGCGTGGCCCGGAGCTGACCATCACGGCGTCGCTGGAGCCCTGGTACACCCGGGCGGAGCCGGCCGCGCTGGAGCGGGCGGTGGTCAACATCCTGGACAACGCGGTGAAGTTCAGCCCCGAGGGCGGCACGATCGACGTCCGGCTGAGCCATGGCACGCTGACCGTCCGCGACCACGGCCCCGGCATCCCCGCCGAGGAACTCCCGCACGTCTTCGACCGCTTCTGGCGCTCTCCGAGCGCGAGGGCCCTCCCGGGCTCGGGCCTCGGGCTCTCGATCGTCGCCCGTACCGTGGAACAGGCCGGTGGGCAGGTCACCCTGGCCCGCGCGGACGGTGGCGGCACGGTGGCGACGGTCCGGATGCCGGGGGCACCGACCCCTCCGCCGGAGGATCCCGCCACCGCCGTATAGGCCGTGCGGGGGGCGGACGGCCCTCGGGCGGTAATCTCCTCGACCATTTCCGTGAGTTCGGCAACCTTTCCGATCCGGGCGGCGACCCAGGAGCGATCAACTCCCCCACCCCGCACGGAAGGCAGCCGCATGAGCGAGCACCGCCGCCGGTCGACCCGGTCGGCCGACACGACCTCGTCGTCCACGACGACCACGTCAGCCGACACGGCCGCATCGGACGACGCCACCTCGTCGGCCGACATGACCTCGTCGGCCAGGACGACGAGGACCAAGCCCCGTCACCGCAGGCGCAGGACCGCCCTCGCGATCGGCGTACCCCTCGTCCTCACCGCCGCAGGCACCCTCGCCTACGGCACGGACCTCGGCCTCTTCGGCGCGGCCGGGCAGGCGAAGGCCTCGGCCGCGACCGCCGCCACGCCCGCCTGGGCCACCGCCACCGCCGACGGCTTCGCCTCTGTCAACGCCCTGGGGCAGAACGGCACTTACGGTGGCCGGGACGGCAAGACCGTCACCGTGAAGACGCTCGCCGACCTGGAGAAGTACGCGACCGCCGCCGAGCCGTACGTCATCGTCGTCGCCGCGACGATCACCATGGACCCGGTCGGGAAAGAGATCAAGGTCCAGTCGGACAAGACGATCGTCGGGTCGGGGACCTCGGGGCAGATCGTCGGCGGCGGCTTCTTCCTCGGCCAGGGCGTCCACAACGTCATCATCCGGAACCTGACGATCCGGGACGCGTACCAGGGCGTCTGGAACGACAAGGAACACGACTACGACGGCATCCAGATGGACGGCGCCCACCACGTCTGGATCGACCACAACGACATCCGGCACATGGCCGACGGGCTCATCGACAGCCGCAAGGACACGACCTACCTGACCGTCTCCTGGAACAAGCTGAGCCAGGAGAACAAGGCGTTCGGCATCGGCTGGACCGACAACGTCACCGCCGACATCACGATCCACCACAACTGGGTCCGCGAGACCGAGCAGCGCAATCCCTCCACGGACAACGTCGCCCACGCGCACCTGTACAACAACTTCCTGGAGGACGTGGCGGGGACCGACATCAAGTCGTCCTACGGCAACTACTCGCGCGGCAAAACGAACATGGTGCTGGAGAACTCCTACTTCCAGGGCCTGACCAACCCCGTCGTCCGGGACGCCACCGCCACCCTCGTCCAGCGCGGCAACGTGTTCTCCGGCACGACCGGCAAGAACGAGAGCGGGGGCACGGGGGCCGCCTGGGACCCGAAGACGTACTACGGCTACAGCCTCGACAAGGCGGCCGACGTGCCGGCGCTTCTCAAGTCCGGTGCGGGCCCGCGCAGTTCCATCGGGACGACGGCTGCCACGACGACGACCGCCACCACGAAGGCGGCGGCCGCCACCACGCTCACCGTCGCCAAGGACGGCAGCGGGCAGTACACGACCGTGCAGGCCGCCGTGAACGCCGTACCGGCGAACAACCCCTCGCGCGTCGTGATCGCCGTCAAACCGGGCACGTACCGCGAGCTCGTCAAGGTGCCCTCCAACAAGCCGCACGTCACCATCCAGGGCACCGGCGGCAGCCGCAAGGACACCACGATCGTCTACGACAACGCGTCCGGTACGCCGAAGCCCGACGGTTCCGGCACGTACGGCACCGGGGGCAGCGCCACCGTCGCCGTCGACGCGGACGACTTCCAGGCCCGTAACCTGACCATCTCCAACGACTTCGACGAGGCCGCCCACCAGGACATCGCCGGCCAGGCGGTCGCCCTGCGGACCTCCGCCGACAAGGTGTTCCTGGACGGCGTCATCGTCAGCGGCGACCAGGACACCCTGCTGGTGGACACCGCGTCCAAGGACAAGCTGGGCCGCGTCTACATCTCCGACTCCTACGTCGTCGGCAACGTCGACTTCATCTTCGGCCGCGCGACCGCGGTGATCGACAAGTCGGTCATCACGCTGAAGAAGCGCTGGAACGGCACCTCGGCCGGTTATGTCACGGCCCCCAGCACCGCCGCGAACCGCAAGGGCATCCTGATCGCCAACTCCACGGTGAACGGCGACGTCTCCGACCGCAGTTTCTACCTCGGCCGCCCCTGGCACGCCGGCGGCGACGCGAGCCTCGACCCGCAGGCCACCGTCCGCAACACCACCCTGAGCGCCGCGATCAGGACCGCGCCCTGGACCGACATGAGCGGCTTCTCCTGGAAGGACGACCGGTTCGCCGAGTACCGGAACAAGGGCGCGGGGGCCGGCGCCGCGAGCACCGACCGCCCTCAGCTCACCGACGCGCAGGCCGCCAACCAGGAGGTCGCGGACTGGCTGGGGGACTGGACCCCCAGCGCGTCCTGACGTGATCGGCGTGGGGGTCGCCCCCGCCGCCGAGCCGCCCCCCAGCCCGGGCCAAACGAACACCCCCCA